>JAQTZL010000013.1 GCA_028687755.1 Candidatus Nanopelagicales bacterium | reverse complement strand
CGAGACATTCTCCAGAGTCACGGCGCACTGCAACCCAGACAGATAGCTGCCCGTGATGTAGCTGTCCATGTCTGTCATCTGGAAAGCAGGTGGGATGATGTTACTCGTGTAGAGCAACTGAAACTCAGCATTCAGAGGAACAGCGATGTTGATCGGCAAACCGTTGCTGTCCAGGAAGCCTGTCAGTGTCAGCTTGTTGTCTGCGTCGATGTACTGCTCCGAAGCCATCGCAAACCTGTAGACAGGAGAGTTGTTGGCTTCGACCAAAAACGATCCAGGCAAGTAGAACTTGCTGTCGTAGTTGTCGATGTAGACCATGTACACACTGACGTTGCTGTAGGTGATGCCTGAGATGTACTGTTTGGTGTTGGCCAAGACATCCATCGCGTACCCGGTCGATGTCCGGTACAGGTTGGCGTTGGTGGAGTTGATGCCGATACGTGCCGTGGGGTTGAACTTCTGGAAGTTGATCTGCTTCAGCGAGGGCGTTGTCAGATCGTAGGCTTTCAGTGAAGCTTGATCCCTGGACGTGTCCAAGACGTAGTGGTAGTACGTCACCAGGTACAGATCGTTGTTGAGAGCGTTCACCAGCTCGATGCCGGACAGCTCTTTCAGCTGCAGCACCTCATTGTCCAGAAGCCCTGTCAGTTTACCGTTGTCCAGCCTGAAGAGTGTTCCCTCAGGGATCACGGTGATGTCATCTGCGTACGAGAACACACCGTTGGTTCGACGAAGATCACGTACCGTGGTCGCCATCTCGATGATGTCCAGGTTGAACTTGGTGATAGGGTAACGTGTCAGTGGAGCAGGGATCTCTGTCTCCAGCTTATAGACACGGTTGGTGACCACGTCCACATCCTTGATCAACTTGAAGTTGGTTCGATCTGTAGAGAACGACAGCTGCTTGGCGGTGATAGGCAACTTCCGATCGCCGATGCTGTTGTCGATCACGGCGTCTTTCAGCTCAGCAAAAGTCATGCCGTCTTCACCGCTGGACACGATGTCTGTCGTGTAGATCAACTTGGTGATAGACTCCACCGGCTGGGTGTACTCGTCAAGTTCTTGGTCAGGGAAAGCACCGGCGTACTCTGTGCTGAACTCAGTCAGCTGGTAGTCTCCAAAGTTCACAGAGATCTTTCCCATCGTGGTGTAGATCAAGAACTTCAGGTTGGTGCTGACTTTACCCTGTGTGATGTATACCGCAGGGATGTGGTAGTTCACCATCTTCTCATCTTGCAAAACCTTGACGATGCACGTGGGTGTCAAGATGTCGTAGACGTCGTTGGTATGGGTGACCAGCAGCTCTTTCCACTGATCGTCTTGGAAATGAAACACCCGGATGTAGTAGAACTTGCGATCAGGGTTAAAAGGTAGTGTACCCTTACACGCCGATGTCAGATCAGCGGGTACATCCAGGACATCGATATCCACCTCTGGCAACTTCAACATGAACGAGAGATATGTCTCTTCCTGGTTGGACTTGTTCAGGGCAAAGTTGATGTAGTTGGTGGTCACCGGGAACAGGTTGTCAAAGTCCTGATCCTCGAACTTCACATCGATGACGTTGTTCTCTGTCTGTCGGATTATGATCGCGGATGTCAGCATGTAGACATACTGGCCGATCTTCACCTTGGTGTGACGAGGGATTTTCAAGACGTGCTCTTTCTGCACAGGGTTGTAAGCCGCTTTGGTCTTGAAGTCGTTGAACAGGATGTTGAACAAGACATTGGCGCTGGAAGGCTGTGAGAAGCGTCCCAGGAAGTCGTAGTCCGACATGTGTAGGTAGAGGTCCTCTTGCGTGTTTGCGAGCCTAGGATAGCGTTTACGCGTCTGCAGAGTGTATTCCTGAATAGCAAAGGCTGTGTTCAGGCTGCTGGTCTCTAACAGGTAGATAAACGGGTTAGACGGATCGGTCTGCGTGACCTTGCCATCCAGCATGTCTGCCACTCGGTTCAGAGAGAGCTGAAAGATACCAGACGGATGGTACTTCAGAAGTTCCAGGTTCTTGAGCTGTTCCTGGATGTCCAGACTTTTGGTAGGTGTGATGTCAGCCATGGGGTTCTTTCTTTAGTCACCGACTTCTTCGTCGGCATTGCCAGGACCTTGGGAGATGATGTCCTCAGGGAATGCGCGTCTGAGCATCGCCTGGAAGTCATTGGTGGGAACCCACCATTCCATCTCGCTGGTATAGAGGTTGATATAAGGGACACCTCGGTGATTGACTGTGTAGCTGTTCACGGTTTCAGAGCCGTCGTCAGCAGCTACCACCAACGCGTGAGGGACACGCATATAGGCGCTGTCAGGGGTCAGATACACCTTGCGGGGATCCTCCCTGAGAATAGCGTCGTTATTGGAGTTACCGGTGAGGTCCATCTCCAGCTGAGCACGCAAACTTGCGTTAAAGATGGCAACAGCTTGATTGAACCAAAACTTCACGATGTCATCAAACGCCACAAACCCCATGGACCTGAACCGGATGTTGATATCCGTGATTTGGGTGTTCAGTGGCTTCTCTTTGTTGAAGTCAAAGATAGCGCCAGTGGGTACCGTGGTAGGAAAGCTGGCGCCTGTGCAGCCGATGTACTCGACATACCGTTTGGTCTGATCCAAGATCACACGGTAGATCCGTGTATTGCTGTCAATCTCTACCTCAGACACAAAGTCAAAGTAGGGATTCAGTACACCCTCGACCACCAGGGTGCTGTACTTGAGCCACACGTAGAACATGTAGATGATCGGGTTGCCGCGCATGTTGGCAAACGTGACATCCAGGTCAAAGGCCTCGAAGTGGTTGGTGACACCATCTACCATACTGAACTCTTGGCCATACAGACCCGGCTCTGAGGTGTGATAGGGCACAGAGATATCCGGCCATCCTGACAACGACGAGATGTTGTTGGTCAGGAGAGGGATAAAGGGCATGTACTTGTCTACCAGAGGGGTGGTGATTCCCTGTGAATCAGGTTCAGACGGTATCCCTAAGCGTGGGTCCAGCATGCACCTGACGTACCGCTGATAGCTCAGTCTGTTCTGATTGAGCAGGCTGTAGAACGAAGGCTCGTTGGTGATGTTGGAGGTGGTCAGGTTCAGTTGAGGTCTTGTGAAGAACACAAAGCCTTGCTGGGTTTTAGACCGAGGGACAGCGTTCGGTGTCTGACGGAAGTTGATGCCGTAGAGGTTGTTGCTGATAGCGCGCTGAAGACTGCCAGTGCTCAGACTTGACATGTACTCGTCAAGCGACTTGGTAAAAGTCAGTTCAGTGGGGGTGGTACTCATAGACCGTCCTTTAAAAAGATCAACTAATTCCTGAGACTTAGACTAAAGGTCGTGAGGGTATTTGATGTCACTGTGGCTACATGTATAGGAACTGTCATCAACCCAACCACTTAAAGGAACACCGCTGTGACTAAAAATAAACCCAGTAGCATCGTGCTGTCACTGGCCGACCATCAGCTTGAGTTGAATGAAGTCAACATGCTGACCATCAACAAAGTCTCGATCCAGCTGTATCCCGATACCGCTCTGACTCTTCTTGAGCATCTGGATTTCTCAACCATTCCTGCTTCTCAATCAGAAGCCATGAACAAGATCGTTGAAGCTATTCGCGGTGAAAAGGTCAGGCGTTTGACAGAGCGAAATTGGGTTGCGCTGACAACAGCACACCTCATCACCTGGCTGCATGTTCGTGAACATAAAGCTGCTGCTGAGTTTCTGGCAACTCTGGAAGGTAAAGTTGTCGCCAGCTCATTCGACGACAAATACGCCGGGGCTATCATGTACAGCACACCGGGGTCACCAGCAACTATTGTGGTTGAAAACATCCACACCGAGCCCACGGTCAATCTGTTTCGCGGAGATCCAAAAACCCCGTTCAGTTCAAACTCTCTGGGGACAAGTTCACTGCCTACGATGCTTGCCAACATTCAAGCCTTGATCTCACAGTCTGAACCAGTCGGCAAGTGAACATCTTCTTTCTGGACTGGTGTCCTAAGAAAGCCGCTCAGCATCAACATAATCGGCACTGTGTAAAGATGCTATTGGAAACGGCACAGCTTCTCTCTACGACTCGGAGAGTGCTCATCGGGCAAACAGGTGTCTGTAAATCTACCCACGTGAATCATCCTAGCGCTATCTGGGCGAGAGAATCTCTGGGTAACTACAGATGGCTGTTTCAGCACTACTTCGAGCTGGCCAAGGAGTACACTTATCGCTATGGAAGGTTTCACCAATCTCTTAAGTTGTTCATGAATCTGCATCCTGACACAAGACCCATCTCTGGACTGACAAGTCCAGAGATGACGCCTATACGTTTAGCGATGCCTGACAAATACAAAACAACTGACCCGGTGGAAAGCTACCGCGCTTACTACATCGGTGAGAAGATCCAGGGCAACTTCTGGACGCACCGACGACAGTCAGAGTTAGACAGTTGGTTAACTGACCACCTGACCGACTCTCAGTTCAAATTACCCAAACAACCCAAATAAGGACACAGTTTTATGTATGAAGAAGACAGAATCGTAAAAGCCGTGTACGGCGGAATGACTATTCTGCTGGACGATCCGCGAGATCCTTCACTCAACAATGTCCGCGTTTCGCAAATGGGACAGAGTGCCCTTGAGTTCATAGTCAACGGACCGTTCTCCAGGTCCACCGACCCGGTGCTTCGGAGATTTGCTAAAGCGTGCCAGAAACAGTCAGAGATCAATCAGCGCGTCCAGCTCACAGTTGCCTCAGTTGCAGCCGACCTTTTCCGCGCCACGGTGATTGATCACATTGCACATGTCGCGACCACCACGGATGAATGGAAGCAAATGCACGCTTGGTTCAGCAAACTGTATTTGTTTAACCAAGCATCAAAAGAAGAAATCGGTGTTTTTTGTACTAACCAGCAAACTTTGGTCTTTAAGATCAATGAAGGTGGTATCACGGTAGATATACGTAATAACAGTGACGTAAGCCCTGTTGCGACAGGTTGCAGTGTCAAAGAAGCATGGAAACAAATGGAGTCAAGATGATAAAATTTGCGCAAGACAAAGATACCTTCGGAAACATTCAGATTCGAGGTACGGACATTTGTAACATGATGATTGGCGACACACACGTTGCGGACCTTTCGACAAATTCCATCAATCGTCTACTGTCGTCCAGCCTGACCAAATTGGATAACCAAGCTGTCCGGCGGTTGGTCATCGCCTGTAAAGTTGAGCTGGAGAAAAGGCAGACCATTCAGCAGTCTGAGGAAGATACCGAGCGCGAGCTGCTCGAAATTTTGCTGACTGACGAACTGGAAAAGCACAGTAATTTGGGACCCTCTGAGAAGAAGGAGATTCTTCATCTGCTTTTGGGGAAGACTCAGACACCAAAGTCACCCAGCGTGGTCTATGACGCCGTTCACGGACTTATGGTTCAACTTTCTGTCCTCCGGGCAGATATGTCTGAACCCACTGTTCGCCTTATCAGTGTCGAAGACTTTGTGTCAGAAGTGGTGCGTTAAAGACAAACTCTATACACCTGGATTAGTTCCAGGTGTATAGAGGTGTTTTTCTTTTGCTTATTCAGCCAGGTACACGATCTTCCTTACGGTCTTGTTGAGATCTACCATACCCAAAAGAGCAACCTGGAAAGGTGCTCCTTTCACAGCGCGCTTACGTTTTTGAATAAGATCAAAGACCAAATTCACGCGAGCCCTGTATCTGTTCACGATCACAATCAGATCCTTGATCGTTCGCGCGTTATCGAGCATGCGCGTAGCCTCTGTTCGCTCTTTCATATCGAAATCCGCCACACCTTCAATTTTGGTAGACTCGTGCTTCTTCAGCTCCGAGACCATTTGATTGAAGATCTTGTCGTTCAAGAAAAAGTAGAACCTCCAGTAAAAGGCCTCTGAGCTCTTAAGCCACGTCTTGAAAGCGCCCATGTCCAAATCGAGACCTTTGTTTTCGTTGTCTTTGTCCTTCAGCCACTGAATAGTTTCCTCAGCGAACTCATTGATGTGTCGCTGCTTGGTGGCCACACCCTCAAACCACCCTTTAATTTCACTGCCTGGATCCATGACACTGTTGCGCCAGATGTCACTCGCCAAACCTTTGAGGACACCTTCTGTGGCAAATTCAGAATACCCAATTTGGATACTCTCGGTAGCAACAATGCCGTTAGTTTCTTTGAAACGTTCTGCAAGAATGGACTAGATGGTTTCCATAAGTAACCTCTGGTTGTTAAATAGATCACAGCATCTCCCGTATAAGTCAGGTATGATTTGAACAAATCCGCCCAACCCTAGGAGCACCCCATGGCAGTCAATGGTCAACCCACACTCTTGGACCAAGTCCGCAACGTCATCACGACCTACAAAGGCACAGTCGGCGACGGCATGTCTATCGCAGACGTGACCAAGATCGCTCGTGTGGAACCCATCACACTCATCTCATCCAACCTGACCGGTCAGAAAGACCTGTACAACGTGCTTCATGGCGTGTTGAACATCTACATGGCCTACTACCTTCAGGCCGTCCAGATCCTCTCCTCACAGCTCTACGACTCCCGTATCCTGAAGATCCTGGACAAGACCAACCCAGACCGCGACATCAAGACCTTCCTGACATCCGGTCAACTGGCCTTTGAATCTGACAGCTCGTTGAACCTGATGGCTGAAGCCGGTGTCTCTCCTTCTTTGGCTGTGCGCACCATGTCACTCCGTGGATGTGAGCACCGCTTGCCTATGGTGAATCGTGGTCTGGTGTCCAGTGGTCTGGTCCATGTCGAATCAGCCATGTTGAATAACTACGGCTACGGCAACGGAGCTGGTGAAGAGTACTCTGAAAACGAAGACCTGAACCGCAATACCGGTCTGGACTCTGCTGTGCCTCGTATCCAAGGGTTTGACAAACTGGGTATGTCTATCGGTAAGATCGTCGAGGTGTCGTTTACCACCGGTGAAACCAGCACTCGTCAGTTTAAGAGCGACAAGAAGACCTTGGATACCAACACAGTTCGTATCCCTGTTGTGATCAAACTGGACACCATGATCATCCCTTCTGACGCTATCGCTGGCATCACCACGATGAACGCCGATGAGATCACGCTGGGTTCTCGCGCTCGCGCTGCGCTGGATGGCCGTATCGACATCATCAAGGACTTTATCCTCTGCTCTGACCTGATCAAGCAGCAGAAGAAAGCCATGATCAAAGACGGTACCGGTTTCTACGCTCAGTTGCTGAAGCGCATCAACAGCTCCAAGCTGTACTCGATCCTGTCTGGCAACATCTCTCTGGCCGGTGTCTCTGCTATCTACGTCATGTCTGATGAAGACGAGGCAGAAATCCAGCGCAAGATCGGTGGTCGTTTGTCCAACCTGACCACACGCAACATGGTCTTCAACAACACATCTGCCATGATGTTGGTGGTGATCGACAAAGCTTGGGAGCGTGTCTCTATCTATGTCCGTGACATGGACGGCTTCTCTCAGGGGTCTATCGACTCCTTCAAACCCATGTCGGACAAGAACAACAACAATATCGGCGATATCCTGAAGGCATTTAGCCTGAGTCAGGGACAGGTGTTCTGACACCCGGTGAGCACCCAGCATCTGTCTTCGGGCAGATGCTGGGTGCCTGCTCTTTGTAGGGTGGGCTATTTTGTGATATCCACTTTTTCCTTATACCTCAGAGGTGTCTATGTCTATCAACATTGCCGAGTTTGTCAAGAGGCTGGTTCCGTCACTGAGTCGATCAGACATCGAGACCGATCTGTCTATCTCTCTCGAATCCATCCAATCCATCATCGATACCTGCACCAGCCTGTCAGAGATCGACAAGGTGGCCAAGCTGAACAGTCCGAAGGCTGTCAGCATCGTCAAGGACTTCTATGCGGAGTTCAACAAGTCCGGTCGTCACAAGGTCAAGATCGGGAAGAAGTTTCCTGATGACATGATCGCTCTGATGCACAACCTCCGTACCAACGGTGAAGCCATCCGCAAAGAGGTAGAAGACATCTCCAACGAAGTTATCGTCACACACGCCATGACGACCTTCAAGGCCAACATCATCCGTGCGGTAGGTCACTACTACTTCATGACACGGTATGCCACCGACCTGCTGAACTACATCTACGTCAAAGAAGCCGAGCACGGTGGCGTGGAGTTCACGACTGAAGGGCAGCTGAAGAAGACGCAGTTGGACTTCATCGAGAAGAGTCTGTGGATCTTTGCTCGTCTGATCTCTGTCTACGGTGACACACCAGAACAGCTGCATGAGCGCATGAAGGACCTGACCGATGCCCTGTTGCCAAAAGACTCTGTCGACGAAGTCGTGGAAGTCTACAGCGTGAATCAGCTGGACATGGTCTCTGGTCTTCCCAGCGGGTTTGTGGGGTGGCCTATCTACAGCGTGCGTCTGGTCTTCGCTCAGTGGGAAGCTGATCGCTACCGGCACATGAAGGACAAGAAGCGCCTTCTGGAACTGCGCCTGCTGCACCTGAAGATGCTGAAAGAGAACGGTCAGGCTGACCTTCAGATGGAACGGGAGCTGACGGCTCTCCAGAAGTCTGTCACAGACCTGGATTACAAAATCACCAAGATCGAGGAAGACGTCAATGGCTGAAATGATCCTGACGACATCTGGCTTTGCCCTTCCTGCAAACCAGCACTACACGCCGTTCACCGAAGACATCGACGTCGCCGATGACATCATCAACATCCGTCGGCTGGCTTCTGTCTCTGACGGACTGACAGACTACTTCAAAACCAATCACGTCAACAACGCTTCGCTGGCGTCTATCCTCTATCGAAAGTACCAGAAGGATCCTTCCTTCGACAACTTCATGGAGATCGTGGACTTTGTGACATCGATCTTGCAGAGTGTTTCGGTACTGGACTTTGTGGAAGCGCAGATCCGCAATCCGCATGTGCCACCCACATCAATCACTTTTCTGGAAGACCTGGTGACGGGTAAGTTTGACAAGTACCAGGCTTACAACCAGCTGCCGTCGAACTTCCGGTTTGTGACCAACACTGGGTTGACGGAAGGTGCTGCTGCTCGCTTGACCGACTCGTTTGCAAAGCGGGTGCGTGACGCCGTGGCGTCCAATGGCTATCGGCACAGTGTTGAGCCAGCCACCACCTGGGTCAAGATGTTCGAGAAGCTGATGTTGGACAAAGGTGACTTTGTGGCGTTCTTCCGGTATGTGTTTGTACATCGGTACTGATGTGTTGTCTAGACCACCTCTGGGAAGTCCCAGAGGTGGTCTTTGACTTTTATACAGTTACGTACATACTTATTGGAAATACCCTATCGAACTCTCTACGTTGTGTAGATAGCGATAATGACCAAGGAGTTTATATGCGAATCCATCTTCCTATTCCTGGAAAAGATAACCCGCTGATGAAGCGCTTTTTGACGGCACTGAATGCTCGGGCGGCAGTGTTAGAAGACGGTGTCTGCCGCAGCTATAAGCAGCTGTTTTATGACCGCTGCATCAGCGCCGCTCAGCGGTATGACCGAGAGTTAGTGTTTAAGGCAACTGAAGACGGCCATACCGCTGAGATCATTGGTGTAGCGCCACAAACCGGGGACACCCAAACGGTTCTGAGCATAAGCAGAGATATCCAAACCCAGAAATTTCTTGTGAGATACCTGGGTAAGGCTTATACATTCTGGGAATTTCAGGCGGGGTTGGTAAACGGATTTGTGTCTGATGAAACTGTTGAAGATGCGCAGACTGAAGTGCGTCTTGAACATTCAGCGGCAGCGGCAGGGACCATTGGCGACACGGCGAAAAAGGCGGCTGTATTTGACCGCATACTTGACGTAGAGCGCCTGCAAGACCGAGTAGGGATTCGGTACCATAGTGCGTATCATCCGGCGTTGGAGCATATGCTCAGCAGTGTGCATTTTCAGGCGTTCTTGTCTATGCTGAGAACCAGAAGCTTGACCGCAGGTCACGCCGAAGACCACTACGTGACGCTATTCTTCCGTTACTGCGTTGAACCTCTGGTCTGTCAACGAACCAGCAAAGGTCCGCATGCACTCGAGTGTATCCCAGCTCCAGACGGCGACGGCATTGTCTTAGGGCTTCTGGACAGAAAGGGTAAAAACATCTGCCGTTTGTCAGTGGTGAACAAAGATAGTGGCTACGAGATACGCTATGTTTGGTCTAACTCTGCGCCGGCCATTTTTTCAGAGGCTTCTCTGATTGAATCGCTGGACGCTCATTATCAAGCCGAGTCTGATGTTCGCACGGAAGTGCCAGAAGAGACATCGCCAACATCAGCTACTGTCTCTGATGTCGATTTGAGCAATGCGTCACTGTCTGTGCTTCAAAGTCTTCAATCGGTGACAGAGATGGCGGATCTCAGTCCCGCGGTGATGGTCAGTGTTCATGCGTCGGTGGTCGAGAAGACCAAGCTTCAACAGGAGCGCGTCATAACTGCGTCCGATATCGCACAAATTCGGGCGGATGACGCATTTCAACTGCTGACCGAGTTCATGACGCACATCGACCGGAAAAGCTTTGCAAGCATCCAGTTCTCAAGGCTTCTGGTGAATTCTCTCCAAGGCATGGCCACGAGCGTTGGTGGCAAACTGGAGGCTTGGTCTTGCGAGCCTAACTGTGCCATGGTCGCCGTAGTTACCTCGTCGAAGTACGCCATCGATAAAAGGACGATTCTCAAAGTCGTCAAGCGCGAAGAAGGCGACTTCTACGTTGAGGCTGCTTTCCCTTACGACCTCCGGATGACACCTGGGTACGACCTGTTTCTTGAACGTCTGGCTGTCGCCCACCTGGCTTAAAAGAAGTCCGCCTAACTAACTCATTCAAAGGAACATTCATGTCAAAAATCAACTTCACCGGAAAGTCTTTAGAGACTCTCCGAGCTCTGTCAGACACAGCTGCGATGACACGCGTCACCGCTGGTATCAAGACAGACATCTGTCTGGCGATGCTTGATGCCAACCCTCCCAAGGAGAAAGACAAAGAAAACATCCGTTGCGAAAACAACACGGTAGAACTCTTGGCAAGACTGTTGTCTGCACTGGAGACCTTCAACTTTGCTTCGGTTAAGTTTCCTGACCTGTTTGTCGAGATGTTGAACGAGAAGTTTTGTTCGAGCTCAGGGGTCACTGCCAATGTCAAAGATCCATCAAAAATTGTGATGGATTTGACCCATGGAAACAAGCTCACTATCCGTCTGAAAAACGAGGAAGAGCTTAAGAAAGTTTATCGGTCTAGCATTATCATCGAACAAAACACCGATGGAAACTTTCAGACCCAGTTACAAAGTGGAGGTCGGTCGGAAACAAATTTTCGCACCACAGCCGAGTTGGCGGAATGGCTGCTGTCTTATCACCGGTCTGTCCAGCGTGTTCCCGTTGGGTCAGTCGATGAGAAACAAGCGACTGTAGAAGATGTGGTCAGAACCAATATCGCAACGCGGACCAGTGGCGCAATGCCCTGGCCATTTGCCATACCGGGCTTTCCTGTAACCACCGCTGCTCAGTGTGCAAACGCAGGATTTCCTCGGCATCGGTTTGGTCCGTACTCACTCTGACACACCCGCACCTGATGCCAAAAAGGAAGGTCTCTATGAGCGATGAACAAACCAAGGTTCAGCATTTCCCTGTCTTGGACGGAGGAGAAGTCGGCTTCTCTCGATGTATCACCACCGGGTTTTCAACAGACCAGTGGTCTGACGGCAACATGGATCTGAGTCTACAGCGCAACGACGGTCCTTGGCGCTGGATAGATGTGGGTTACATCCGGTTTGCGGATCCGTCTGCAATAACCTTGGAAGACGCGGCAACGTCTCCCAGTTATTCCAAGGGAGCCGACGCCTTCATAAAGTACAAACGCAGTTTGACAAAGGCGCAGGCTTGCCTTGTTCACAAAGTTGTCCAGAAGGCCATTGAGAACACTTTTCAGGGGCGTATCCCTGCCAACTCTGAAATCGAAGCGTTCTGCAAAGAACACAACCTTTAACCTATAGGAGGTCACATGACCCGTCATTTGAAGATGCAATTCGAGAACACTGTTCCGGACGAAATCAGTTTGTCTCAAAAAGGCATGTCGTTTCGGCACTCTCCGTGCAAGGGCGACCGCGTCATCGCGCTGGATCCCAAGACCTTCAACAGTCAGACTGTCCACTGTGCCGGTGGAACCAACGTCACCTATCGCGGTGACTTCATTCGCGAGCTTCGCAACGCCAAGAGCATTCGTGCCTTTATGGCAGACGGCACGCCTGTTCGTGTGAAGTTTGGCGAACATCACCCGCGTTGTCGCGTCGTCGATATCATCCGGGACGTTTATTGATCCAAGCCTCACGGACCCTGTAAGGTCCGTGAGGTTTTGCGCACTTTAAGGAAGGGAACTTGTATGGATAACGTAACCGCTTTCCCTGACAATCTCTGTACGAAGGAAAACTCATGAGCATTCACAGCTATCGCTCCATCTCCACCCTGACAGCCGAACAAAAGTTTTCGCTCATCTCCCAGGAAGGCGGGTGCGAACATGTCTGCGCTGATCCCTCTCTTGCCGCCTATCTGAAGTCAAGCTACTACGCTGTAGAAAGCGGTGGTGAGAAGACAGTGCTTTGCGCCAGTTGTCAGACCGTCGATCTGAACGCGTTCGAGATGCGTGAGGTGGATTGCACTATGTGTCACGACACAGTTCCGGCTACAGAAGCACGTCGTTGGAAGTTTCACGATGAGACCTACGAAGACGAGGACGACGGCTACTATTGCCGACCGTGTCAAGGTACTCCAGCGTTCCGAGCTATGACCACAAGAGATCGTCGTGAAGTTGGGTCTACAGAAGACTGGTGGGATGTAGACCATGACTGAGCCCGTGTTCAGTGCCACGTGCTACACCGGTCAACCGCAGACTGACAGGGAGGAAATTCTCTGTCCTGTCTGTCAAGACAAAGACCGTCTAGTGACGCTGCGGGCCGCGGGTTGGTACGACCCGTACATCGAGAACCCGCACATCGACAACAAACGGAACGATCGATTCACCAAGAGACGCATGGGTCTCTATGTCCACTATGGATGCCTGTCCGAACAACGCAAAGACGAGTTGCGTGAAAAAGGCTATCATTTCAAGTAAAACAGCGAGGCAGGGACCACAACGATTCCTGTCTTTTATTTTCATCGACAAAGGAGAAACACCATGTCAGAAAACAAAACAACTGCGCGCGTGACAGCTCCAGTTTCTTGGGTGGGGTATTCACACACCTCTCCCGAATACCTCATCTTCGATAAACTCCTTGACGACTACTCGTCAGAAGCCTTACAAGCTTTTCGCGACACATTCATTGCTCCAGACGAAGACGTGTCTGCCGTCCAGTGCAGGAACCATCCTGACTCCATGAAGCTTCTCACTCGTGTCGACAACATTCTGACAGAACGTAAGCGGCGATCTGTTTCAAAAGACCTGGTTATCCGTGCCGCATGGATGGCTAAGCTGACAGCATATCTGCAGGAAACCACGGAGTCGCCGCTCGATCTTGGTTGTCGCATGTTCATGTTCCGCGAACTGTTTCTGGAGAATCAAACGCACTGGTGGGTTTATAACGAGGTGGAAAACTACAGCAGCTCATACTGTCTTTCAAAGAGAACGGATGATAAACCCAGTCTGCGGATAGAGTTTGTCCATGAGCAACCTAAAGACAGGCAAAAATTTACTGTCATAGAGCGATTGTCTTCCGGAGACAATCGCTACACGGCTACTGAATTTGGGAAGTTTCTGGACACGGTTTCAATTCCTGTTCGTCGACAACTTGTCACACTTGACATTGTCTTTGAAAATAAACTTTCATAAAGGAAGTCAAATGAACGCAAATAATCCCGCCAACGCAATGATTGCTTTGCTGGCCACACTGGAACGCATGGACGCTCCGGATAATCGGAGCCGCTGGACACACCTCAAGGATGAGGGTCTTCAGTTCCCTGTGGTGATGGCAGGTATCCCGTTTGTCGCTGAGCTTTTTTACCGTGTGATGACCGGGCACAGGATCAAACCCAGGCGGCGTCTAGATTCCTATGACCGCTCCGAGATTGCGGCACATTACGTCATGCTCTATCCAGAGGGTGGAAGACTGACACCTTTGGATACGAAGAAAATACGACTGAAATAAGTCTCTACCTCTCCTTAAGTGGAGAGGTAGAGATCTATAGTTTTTGAAAAATCTTCGGTTACATATATACACACTGAACATACCTTATCGACTTCGACCACTCCCGGTCTGACAGTAAGGTGAAGAGGAATTATCATGTTTGGTATAAATATCTCTGTGTCTTCTGGTCTGTATACCGCCGCTCAGCCCCAGGTTGTGGAGATCAACATGACTGAGATTGTGTCTGATTGGCGCAGCATTCCTGGTGTCGTGGATTATCTTGCAAACCGTCTCGGCGGCGCCGAGTCCATGGAAATCGAAGACATGTTGATCAGTCGAAGCAGTGCGTCAGAACAAGAAACACTAGCTTTTTTGTGGGCAACACAGAAACAAGTGGAGTCCGTGACATCCAACCATGGTCGGGTGCGATTCATCTAGTCGAAAGAAAAGACCACCGCGGGGTGGCTTTTCTTTTTTGGTTGTTGGGGTATGGTTTGACCCCCTGAAACACCGTAACACGAGGACAGACCATGCGACCTAGCCGACTCTTCAGCGCAGAATCAGACAGCGCTATCAACGAAAACCCCAACGAACTTTTGCTTGACAAAGTCCTGGCTCTTCAAGACACCAAGAAAGACGGCATGTCCGTCACCGCTGAGCTGCTCCAAAAGCGTCAGACTCTGAAAGCCGACATCGAAAAGCAGATGAAAGAAACACCTGCCGAAGGTGAAGGAGAAGCAGCTGTTCCTGCCCCCGCATCTGAAGATACTTCCGGTGATAACGCCGACAACACCAGCGCTTCAGACGACAAACCCACAGACGCACCTGCTCCGGCTGACACACCAGCACCTGAAGCCAAGAAAGAAGATGGCTCTAAAGAGGAAGACCACGTGGCTGCAGCCGATGACGTGGACAGCCTCAAGTCCATGGTCGGGTCAGCCAAGGCCGCTCCTAAAGAAGACACCAAGACAAACGAAGCCAAACCAGGCACCGAGTCTTTCAAGACACCAGCCGCTCCTGTCAAGATCCGTCCTTCATTGGACAACATGTTCACACCTCTGGCCATGTTCCATCGAGCACACAAGCTCCGTATGGGTGGCTATGCTTTTGCCACAGAGACAGAAGCCAAGAAAGCAGATCAACACCCTGTGGTCTACGCCAAGAAAGAAGTCTTGGACAGCATGAACCGCCTGATCGCCATCGCGCAGACATACATCGACAAAAACAAGTCATCTATCGCTGGTGCAGCTGACGGCATCAAGCGTGTGAGTGAACGTCTGACTGTCTATGAGTCCCTGCACGCAGCCAAGAAGTTTCACTTCACCAACGACATGGTATCCGACCACGATATCCTGAAGATGGTGTCAGTGCCTGCTAAAAGCGATCCAGCGGTCACAGGAGACGTTTTGGTGAAATACCTCGACTCCGCACTTCAAATCGCCACAAAGCTTGCCAAAGCTCCTATAGAGGACCTTTCTTCTGCTTTCAAGACTGAAGGGTTCACTGACAAGACTGGCGTGGTGTCGTATGACAAGATTTTGCCGGGTTTCTTTAATGTGCAGCTGTCGGTGGGCAACTTCACCAACTACATCGAAACAGACTACAAACAGTTTCAGGTGTATGCCTTGCAGCAGGTACGTCAGCAGGAGCTGTACGAGTTGAGCTCGATCAGCATGACCGACGACAAAGACTTCAAGAAGCTTATGGAGCACTGCTCCAAGATCACTGTGAGCGCTGGTTTGACTGTTGACAACCTGAACCTGATCAACGAGAGCTACAGCAAGTTCATCGATGAAGTGAAAGCGATCACTTACGACGTGGAGAAAGAGACGCGCAAGGATCTGTCTCAGTTGGGTCTGGATGAGAAGATGAAAGATTTCATCCGGTTCAAGCTGATGACCGAGATTTATCTGTGCAACATCGACTTCTGTGTGAAGTTTTTGACCGGGGTGTTGGCAGTATTGGGCGTGGTGAGTAAGTTGGCAGAGTAACTGGCTATCCGGCCGCACCCATAATGGTATGGCTGAAATAACGAGGCCAATCGATTGGTTAACAATTTTTTCTGAAGGAGCCATCATGGCAAAAGGTTTGTTTGCAACTGAATCTGACGATCTGAACGCTGAAGTGGGCGGTGATCTGGAATCTGGCGCCGAAGTTGGCGCTATTGCTGAAGTTGAGGCCGATGTGTCATCCGACGTTGTCGAGATGGGTGAGACCATTTCCGACATCGAAGGTGGTGTTGCCGCCGGTGACCAGCTGGCCGAAGTTGAAGACGTGTTGACGTCCGCCGTCGACAGCGGTGAAGGTTTGTCTGAAGTCGCGGCCGAAAGCGTGCGCTTGGCTTTGCGTGCCATCTGCGCGCCTATTGGTGCAAATCCCAAAACCGTGTACGCCATGTACGCCAAGGAAAGCTTCCAGTCCGACTCTTCTCGCCTGGCCAACAGCCAGTTTGCGCTTGAAGGCGTCAAGGAGTTTTCCAAGGACCTGTACAAGAAACTGAAGGCCGCACTGGAACGCCTCTGGACCAAGGCAAAGGCTTTCTGGGACAAACACATCAGCAACTTGGGTCGCGTGAAGAAGGCCACCGAGGCCATGAAGAAGAAAGCCAAAGCTTCTTCCGGAAAACTGAAGGCTGGTCCTTTTGTGGAATCTATTCCAGCTTCTCTGGCAAAAGGCTTCATCGCCAGCGGACAGTTGGACTATTCCAATGTCAAGAAAGTCATCGACGCACATCTGACGTTTGCGGGATCTGTTGCAAATGGACTGGAAGCCAGCGGTCAACTGATCGGTGTCCTGACGGCACAAATCAAACAGCTTACCAGCAGCGACGCCGTTCCAGAATTCGACAAAACCGGCGAAGAGACTGTGATCGAGGCCAAGGGTCTGTACGGCGATCGTGACCTCAAGGTCACGATGGACATCTCGAACGACGATGACTCCGTGACGGTCGACTTCAACATCGAATACGAAGACGGTGACGCTGATGCCGACGGTAGCAAAGGGATGACCATCCCCACGAAAGACCGTCTGGTTGAACTCTTGACCGGCATTGACCGTGTCATGAAGGAAACTGTCGACTTCCGCAAGAAGTACGACAAATCCGTTCAAGAAACCGGCAAAGCGCTGCAAGCGATGAGCGACGCCGTTCAGAAGGTGGACGAAAAACACACCGCTGCTCTGCGCAAGCATGTTGGCTTCATCTACAAGTGCTCGACCTTCGACACCAAGTTGATGAACCTGTTCCTGGCTGAAAACATCAAACTGGCCCGTGGCGTCATGTCCTACGCCAGCTTTGCTCTGAAGCAATACAAGTAATCCGCTAACAGTATCACCACCTTCTCCTCTGGGAGAAGGTGGTGATCTGCATTTGATAGTTTTTCAGATACATATATACAAATTGAACATACCGCACTGAACTCGATCACGTCTGATCTGGCATAGCGGTTTAGGAGTTCACTATGAATCAAGGTACCAACTTTTTCACCTTTAACAATCGGTCATCCAGCGACAGGGATTTGTATGGAATTGCGTCGCTGCTGGGCGGCGCAACAACAGGTCGTCAAAAAAATGACTCTTCGGTCGTCGGAGCAGGTGCCGCGGTAGCCGAAGAAAAAGAAGAAGAGATAAGGATCAGCGCGACAGAGCTGGAAATGATCGGGCAGGTAGCTGAGGATCTGTTCAAAAATAAGCTTTCCCGGCAAGAGGCGATTGTTCAGGCTGCGGCCATCGTCGGGCCAGCGAACACTGCTGTGCTGACGGCTGTGGGTAAAAGAACAGTGGCTCGAATCGTGGCAGATATTTTTAGCGGGTCCGACAGCGCTGCCGCAAGCACAGAGTCGGACAACAACAACAAAGGTTGCACCGGAACATCCTCGGCTCCTGTGGATCAGGCGGGACCCAGCTCTTCGGTGCCTCCTTTGGATCGGTTTGAAGAATTGAAGCAAAAATTTCAAAGCAACCATCGGGGGCGCAAACAGAAGAAGAGTCTGGTCGACTAAGACCAGACTCTTCTTCTAAGAAAAGACCACCGTGGGGTGGCTTTTCTTTTTTACATTTGTACCACTTATGATTAGGTACATAGTTACTGTATCAACCAACCGAAAGGAACTTTCATGTCTCTGGAAAACATCTTCCCTTACACCATCTCTGTCGGTGGCTTTCTGTTTGAGCGTGACGCTGCTGGGGCGCTGATGATCAACGGCGTGCCTGCCGACAATCTGACAGGACAGGAATTGCTCAGCATCTTCAATTGGTGCAATCAACCTCATCAGCGCAAGCGCGGTCTTGAAACAGATGACTCACTGATACCGGTTTACGATGTACTGGGTAGTCTGGAATTGCTGGCGGATAAGAAGACAAAACTGAGACAGGATAACCTCTCGCTGGGTGAACTGTTTCAGATCAAAGCCCGACTGGCGTGCATCTCTGGAGTGCTTGGAGATAAGTTTGGTACTGTCTATCATGCCTTCGAATACATAACGCTCGCCAGTGTCGTACCTGACGATGTGACGGAGGGAAGCTTCAAGTTGCTGAATGAGGACGGCTTCAGATTCGCAACAGTGACCCGAGCGCTACCTGTAAATCAAAACAAAGAACTGGTTTTTCAGTTCGACGGCCTATGGGTAATGGGTGGTGTGTGCGAAGGAGCTGAAAGTCGGCAATTCAGTCGAGATTATCAGCGTCTGATCGCAGAACATCCGGAGCTGACCACCGGCGTCGATGAAGACTATATCCTGGTGAAGAACACCCCTATGTTGAATCCTGACACAAAAGCCAAAGTCAAGGAGATCTTCCTGGAGTCTGGCTTCACGGTCAAGGCAGGTGAAACCGATCTGAAAGACTACGTTTACGACGCGGCAGCCAAACTGCTGGCTTGGGGGAAGTACAACGGTGTTTAATGAGTTGAATAATTAACTCTAAAGGATCCCATGAGGAAACCACTTCGACCCTGTGTCCGGGTCATCGTCATTCACAACAAAAAGCTGATGGTGGGGCGCAAGCCTATACCAGGTAACATCATCATCCCGGTCTTCCCGGGCGGAGGTATCGAAGAGGGCCTCTCTGTCGAAGAGGCGGCTCGTCAAGAGGTGCTGGAAGAAGTAGGGGTCGATATCACCGATGTCAAGCCCCTTGGACTGACTGTGGACTACCCTGGTATAGGGCTTAGCCCTGAAAGAGCCAAAGTTTACTCTGGCGCCAGCGATACGTATGTTTATGCCAAGTTTCGCAAGGTGGACAAATCTCTCTTCAACTCTGAAGGAGATGGCTTTCCGTATACCTGGGAGACCCCAGCAGACGCATACGAACTCATGAAGTCCTCACCCCCTAGCGTGAAAAATGAAGCGCGCCTGCAAGCGATAGAGAAGCTTGCATTGATCCTGAAAGTGGATCATGTTACCAAGCAACCTTCTCTGAAGTCCTGGAAGTAATCAAATCAGAAGAGACACCCTAACCGGTGTCTCTTCTTTTTCTTTTGTTTGTTTCTGAAACTATCTGACTTGCATATATCTAAACTGACAACAAGCCTTCTTCATCAATCTGCATTTGGAGGAATAACCCATGAGTCAAACACTGAGCGATCTTCAACGTGAGTTGGGTGACAAGATCGAGGAGATACAGGATGAGCTGTGCAGTCTCAACGCACAGACCAAGCATTGTTTCGGTCATGTCGCTGGAACACGGATACTGACCGTACCTGGACCCAAGGTCTCGGTGGATGTGACAGCTGAAGTCACACGCTTCATGACTTACCTGATGAGCACGGACAAGTGCTTGAATCTGGTCACGAAAATGGACCGACTCAAAAACACCCCAAGTTTACAGGTGACCAAGGAGTTTCGTGAGAACCGTATCAAGTTGTACAAAAGCGAAATTGTCAAGGAGGTGGAAACAGCGGCCATGGAGGCTGGGTTCATGTACAGGCCCATGAGTAAGCGTGTTGTCTATCTCGGTGACTGCTGGTACTCGCATGTAGACACACAGCTGTACGATTTGGCCATCTTGGCGTGTGGGTCACCCAAGATGATCACCCTGTGTCGGTCCAGACGACATCTGGTCGAGAAGATCGCGACTATCATGTCTCAGAACAAAAAACGACCTGATCGTGATATCCTTCTGGGTCTGTTCACACAGGCTAAAGAAGGAAGTCTTCCCAGACAGTACAAAAACTGGGAAGTCAGTGACGCTAAAGGACGCAGTGTGGCGCATGTCTACGTGATACACCACACACCGGCACCCAGCTTCAGTGCCTGGGGGATCTCCACCAAAACAGGATGGACCGTGGCACACACTGCGGCTCTGTATGGACATCTTCCACCGAGTTTCAGTCAGTGGAACCTGAGACTCCCTACCGGGGAGACTGTGCTGGATATCTATGACCGTGTCCGTAAGTTTGCAAAGTCAGAGCCCACCAACTATACAAAGGAGCGCAATCATGCGCAAGACAGATACCGACGAAATGTGGCAGAAAGTGCGATGCGGTGAACTTACCGCAGAACAGTTCAAAAAACAACTGGAGATTTTGGTTGAGAAAGATTGGGCTGAGTTCCGCTTACAGATACACCAGCTGACTCTTCAGAAGAAGTTTTTGCAGGAGGTCTTGGTTCGCTTCAGTCCATACAAGTTCTTGGTCCGTAACTCGCGCGCACGGATGACCCACGAGGGACACGCTATTCGATTTCTGAAATGCAAGGGTCTCTTATGAACATCACGGAGCTTCAGCTCTTTTTTGATCAAGCGACACAAAGGTACCCTTCCAGAGAGGGTAATCTCCAAGACCGTCGGAGAGCTGTGAAGCTGCTCTCTGGCAGCAAGACCTCAGACACAGCTCCAGTGATCGATGAATTTCTGTCCGTGGTAGATGTCTCAGAGGGGGTGGCAGAGATGGAGGGCTTTCGAGTCTTCTTCTTCAACCACCAAACCGCGTTTGTGATCGACACCGTTCACAAAACGTTTGCCGTAGCAAGTCTCAGAACTTGCGTTCTTTTCATCAACGTTTGTAGGAAACACAACCATGAACCCAGACAAACCCATCATCCATGACCTCGCTGAACACGGTATGAAATTTCATATCGTCGAAACGCCAGAAAACCCACAGCTGGGTATGTCCTTAACGACAGTCAACGGCGAGCCACTCTCCGACATGGACCTGGAGTCACTGTCCGCGCTTCACGATATCGTCGACCGCTCTGTTTTGACAACCAACACACAGCTCAAGATTAACGTTTTGACTCTGTGTCAATCCCAGATTCATCAAATCTTGGAGGTACAACACAGCCTCGTTGACGCACAGAGGCTACTCAATCAAGCTGTCCAGTACCGGCTGACTCGTCTTGCGCAAAGACAGAGAGAACCCGCGCTGAAGAATTGGCTGTTGAAGTTGGCTGAGACCGAATGCCAGCAACCCGAGTCAACAGGCCGCGCATTTCAACCATATACGCCGACCTGGATATCGGCGCCCATCGTATCCGGGTACGGCTATAGCGACGGTGCTACTGTGGCTATGATTCCGTCGGTGCACTTTGATATACACGGCGACTATATCCGCCCCAAACACGATCTGACACTCTACCCACTTGGGAGTAAGGATGGACTGAACTTCTTTCTGCAGACAAGGGGGGTGGTAGAACTGCGCACCAAATTGGACGAAAACCTTGTGCGTCAGCTGTCAGACCTCGGTCTTCCAAACTTCCCTGCTCTCATTTAACTGAACATCTGAAAGGATAATCTACATGACGACCCAAACTAACAACCCTACAGACTCTGTGAGCACGTCAGAGGCAGAGACAGAGAGTTCAATCACGATCCACGGTGTCGCCACTGGCAATAACGAAACCTACACCGCACGGATCAATCTGTACGGCACTCTGGAGACCTGGGTTCCCAGCCACAGTCCCCCTAACCCTGACGTACATATCTCGACCGCCGGCATTACAGAAACCGCCGCAGACACCTACGCCAAGATCGCGCATATCCCCGACCGCAGTTCTATCTATGTGTCTCCCGACGCCTATTCCAATAGGGTCGCGATAACCGCCAACCGCCCAGTCCCCCACCGAGAACGATTTGACGCACAGTACAGAGATATCATCGCGGAAATTCTGCTGGAAGGTATCACACAGGGTAACCGTACCGGTGAACCCAGTCGCTGGATACCCACAGCCACCGTCAAGGTGGATCTCCAGAAAGAGTTCCCGATCCTGAATCTGCGAAAGATCTACCCCAAACAAGCCATCGGTGAGATGCTGGGTTTTCTTCGTGGGTACACCAACAGCCAGCATTTTGAGGAGATCGGTTGCAAGTACTGGCACGCCAACGCCAACCTTCCGACCAAAGGGTCCGATACCTCACCGTGGTTGTCCTCTCGCCATCGGTTAGGCAAGAATGATCTCGGTGAGATCTATGGCGATCTTTGGCGGCACTGGGTCGGGGATGACGGGATGGTGGTGGATCAGGTTGCTGATGTCGTCGAGGCTATCCATCGCACACCGGACTCTCGTCGTATCCTGGTAACCGGCTGGAAACCTGAGTCGGTAAAGCAGGTTCGCGGCGCGCTTCCTCCTTGCCATGTCATGTGGCAAGTCATGGTCGATACCCAAAAACGTGAACTCCACCTCTCATGGACGCAGCGTTAACTAATCCGAGCGCCTTTCGGGAGTGATCCCGATCGAATAACCTGTCTAAACGGGGAAACTCTCATCAGAGACAATCCCGTGCTAAATAGTCCTAGCGATATTAAAAGGTACGCCAAGAACATACTCTGTCTAAACTACAGAAAGTGTTACAATGACAATAATTGGCGCATACCTTTTAATAGATGTAAAAACTGGAAAGTTTTACGTCGGTAGCTCTGGCGATATTGAAGCTCGCATTAAGCGACACCTTTTTGACCTAAACAAAAACCAACACCACTGCCACGGGTTACAAAAACTTTGGTGGGAAAATAAGGCTTTGAGTAGGTCATATATTCCGACAAACACAAGAGAAGATGCTTATGTCGTCGAAGCAGAGCTGTTGGATCGCTACAAAGATAGCGACCTTCTTTTGAATATCGGTCTAGGTGTAAAGGGCGGAGATAATTTAACTCGAAACATCAATCGAGAAAAAATTATCGCTAAGATAACAGAATCTGTAAGGTCCAGAATGTCCTACATGTCAGCAACCGAACGAAAAATACTCTTCGGTAAGCTGGGTAAAAGAAACGGCATGTGGGGAAAAACACACAGCGCTGAAGCTAGGGCTAAGATAGCGAAGGCTAACTTAGGAAGACCTAGTCCTCTGCTTGGACTTAAAAAGAATCTGTCGCCTGAAATGCGTAAGCGTATATCGGATAAAGCTAAAAAAAGAATTGGTGCGCTAAACCCCTTTTTCAATAAAAAACATTCAGTAGAGACCAGGCGTCGTTTATCAGAACTAGCCAAGGCAGCCGCGCGAACACCGCCAAATGCCAAAAAGGTAAAGATAGACGATACTGTGTATAATTCGGCCACAGAAGCTGCTAGAAAACTGAATGTTTCACCAGGCCTTATTTTGTATAAGGTTAAAAGTGAAAAAGAAAAGTACACTAATTATCGCTTTGTGACTTAAATGCCTAACGATCATCTCGAAAGAGAGTAGGGGTCAAGTGACCTCGAAACGATAGGGGGCTCTTATCTGAGAGTCCGTGATATGATCTGCTCTGCATGGCGACATGCAGCTGCGCGTGATGGCGCGGGCTAAGAAGAGAGTGTCCGCCGTGAGGCGCCACAACGATCTTGGTTGAACATTATGTCAGTGGATACACTTTTGGGGCTTCCAAGTAACATGGTGGGGTACGCATTCCTCCTTGCTTTGCTGGCACGTGTCACAGGCTACACGCCACGTACGGTCACCGGTCATCTGAACCAAGTGCACATCTATGAGTCCCATCTGAAGGCAGCTGAACTTCTTCGCTCTCGGTTGTTGGACAGCCCTGTGTCACGACTGGTCTTTAACGAGACCACCGCACCTCGCCCTGACCCAGTCTTCCTGGAACCTTGCGGTTGGTTTCTGAAGACGTGTGACCACAGTCACTACGAGATCCAGAACTACCATCCCCAGGAAGCCATCCCTGGTCTTGTCATGGCCGTGTAAAGAAAGCTAACTCCAGACAGACTCTTCGGAGTCTGTCTGGATGTTTTGATACTTTTTCTTTTCCCTGTATACAAGGAGCCCTCATGGCAGGTCTGTACAAAAATCAGTCAGTCGCAACCAGGTATGCACCACCTGTCATCGCTACTGAACACAACAGCTTGGACACCGACTTTGAAGAGCTGCGTCTGAGCGTCAAGGCTTACTGCTCTACCGCGGTGATCATGGACGCTATCGCTGCGGAGTCCTACTTCTTTGTCCGTCCTGACAACCGTGCTCTGGTGAACGCTTATACCGCTTTGCTGGGCGAAACCTGTAAGGTCCCTGTGCCAGCTCAGATCGCTGAAGAAGCGTTCCAGACTGAACACGTGACGTCGGTGAATGCACAATTTGCACTGGAAGGCTGGATGGGTGACATCTGGCAGAAGATCAAGAACTTCTTCAAGAAGATCTATGACACGGTAGCCGCCTTCTTGACCAAACACTTCACACGTCTGGGTATTGTGAAGAAGCGCTTGCAGAATATCAAGACGGTTCTGTCAGAGACTGACAAGGAGATCGATCCCGCTGGCATGAACGAGGAAGAAGTCACCTCAGGGTTCCAGAAAAAGTACGTGGGTCACAACGAGGTGAACACCGCCACTGTGGGTGAGTCTATCGCCAACATGAAGCAGTGGATGGCTGCCTTTGTGGCGATCAACACTGAAGCCACCCAGCTCTCCAAATCTGGACTGGTGGGACCAGGGTTCATCAGCCACATCAAAGCCTTGAAAGAGAAAGCCAAGTCAGCTGGCGTCGCTATCGATGCCAACAACGCTGAGAAGGGCAAGATCGGTGCCCTGAAAGGAACCTTCACCAAGGAAGGTCGCGCACAGAAAGCCGACATCAAGGAATCCAACAAGACTCTCTCTGACATCCAGAAAGACGCCACCAAACAAGCTGCCGATGCTGACAGCACTGTTGACCAGAAAGCTTTGGCAGACGCGGGTACTGAGGACGCCAACGCAGCTAAAGTTGAAGCTGAGTTCAAGCAGTTCATGGAAAAAGTCAGTGGACACCTGATGAAGGTCCAGGGCAAAGTCATGATCAACGGCTTCAGGCTGAAGGAAGTGACCATCGACGAGAGCAAGGGTGTGCAGGTGGTCATGGAAGACGCCACAGAGACTCCTGGCAAATTGACCTTGGGTGGCAAGATCCCTCTGACTTCTATGTGCAACGACGCCATCGAAATCATCGAGATGGCTGAGAACTCAGTCAAGAACTACTCGGCTGTCAACGACGAGATCATGAAGCAGCTGAAGAACGTAGACGCATTGATCGCTGACATCGACAAGGTGGACCCAGCCAAGTACGGCAAGTACCGGAACGTTTTGTCACAGCAAGTACAGAAGCGCTTGAAGATGCTTCAGGCTTTCTTCCAGAACTACAACCAGGTTGGCAAGAATGTCTACACCCACGCACTGGAAACAGGTGAAGGGTATGTAGAGTACGCCACGCTCTCTCTGAAACACTTTGCATGAAAGAAGACCGGGGATCACTCCCTGGTCTTCTGACTTTTTTACCGCTACATATATCTTAGTTGACCTTCATCAACCAACTTAAAGGAAAACGCCCATGTGGAAACGTAAACCTATCGATGTCACGCTCGAATACCGGTGGCGGTATGAGGATCCACGTCTTCAGCTGCACCACCAGAGCGAATACATGGCAAACCCTGACAACGAGTATCACTACCGGTATCTCCGGATAGTCGATCGTGTCACACTGACTGTCATCGCGATCATGGTCATGATCGCAAGCACAGTTGAGTACGGCTGGCGCTCTGTTCCGGTCGGCATTGGCGCCATTGTTGTAGGGCTGATTGCAGCTGGCCTGCTGTTTTGGATTCTGGAGATCTTGCTCCATATCTTTGCGGGCATCGTATCATCATTTATCGATTGGATAACAGGAGACTGATGTGACCAGCGATACACATGAACTCCGGTGGGACAATCCGCTCAGTGAAAAACACCGTGAGTACCAAAACAACGTAGATGCAACCTTTATCTGGATCTTGATCTTTATGGTCTGTATCTACAACTTTGGATTCTGGGAGTCTGTCATTCTCTATCTGAAATTCCTGGTAGCGGTCTTCGCAGTTGCCCTGGGGGTAACGCTTATCGGCGCGGCCGTCAGTCTGATCGTAACCTTGTTTGGGACGATCACAGTGTTTCGTATCTGGAACACCAAGAAGAAAACACGACCCAAGAAGTGATCGGGTACAGGGGTTTCCCCTGTACCCTTTTTCTTTTTTGGCCTTAGGAATCGTCTGATACTTTTTAGACACTGAAGGAGTCACCATGGGAAAAGGTTTGTTTTACGACGAAGTCGAAGACGGCGCAGTCGCTGAAGTGGAGTCTGGTTTAGACTCTCTGGATCCAGCCGGTGAGATCGACGAGCTGGGGTCTTCAACAGGTATGGCTCTGGAAGGCTTTAAAACAGCTTCAGGTCATCTTCGATTGGTCGAGGGTATGCGAGATACCCTCACACATCAAAAAGCGCTTACAGCGCCTTATAACGTGTCTCTGGAAAACTGTCGTCTGGCTCTGGCCAGTTTGTCAGGGACATCCAAGAGCACGTCTATCCCCGCCTTGGAAGATTTCAAGAACCCCTATGCCGCACAGGCTTCACAGCAGATTGCGCTGGAAGGCATTGGCGAGTTCATCAAGTCCATCTGGAAAAAGTTCAAGGACTTCATGTCTGCGTTGTTCAAGCGCATCGGCTTGTTCTTCAAGCGGATCCTGCGGATGGAGCTAGATCTGTCCAGCTATGAGACTTACACTCAGAACCTGGTGGCCAAGCTCCGGGTGAACAAAGCGATCAACAACACCAATCGCCCTATCCCAAGCAGGTTGCCGGCATTGCTAGCTCAGGGCGGCATGTCTAAGATGGACGACAAGTACCTGACCACCGAGGGACTGATGAAGATCTATGGTTTGCAGAAAGCCATGCATCACATCGGGTTCAGCAACGCCAGCCCTTTGGTCAACGATGCGGTGTACAAAAATATCGAACATTATGTCGGTGAACTGGCCAATAAGCTTAATTCAGGGATTGCGGTGACAGACGTGACGTCTGCCGAACAATCTATCAAGGTTGAGGTTTTCAAGTTCCTGGATCAGTTGTTTCCTTTTACCTTGACAGATGACAAGGATCTGCCGGAAGACGCTTACGATCGACTGTACGAAGAGTTTGATCGCGCCCAGTTGTCAGGCGGTAAGGTCGTGGTCCGCGCTGTCTCTGAGGTCTCTAACAGCCGTGACTCCTTGCCAGCTGGTGTGAACATGTTTATGTTCCACGTTGCACAGGCTAACCTGTTTATCACAGGGAGCTCTTCTGAGAACACGCACGTGGACCAGACGCTGATGCCTATCAACAATCTGGACATCTTGGTCAAGCTGGAAGAAGACTATCGCAAGCGTGTCAAACCGTACACCATGAAAGGTGTGGACAAGTTTGTGAACCAGACGGAAGATCGGATCAACAAACTGATGCGGACGACGGAGATGAAGCTGTCTCAGATCGACAAAGAAGTCAAGGGTTACACGCCTGACCAAAAATCGGTAATTGTGAAGAACTTTGTCGCGAAAGCGGTGACTGACCCAGGTACTCTTGCGTTTGATCAAGCATGGGCCGCCAACGTCCCTGAAGAGTGGCACGGCACAGCCGCCGTTTTGACTGATTTGTCCAACGAACCCAGTGCCGAAGATGCGTTAAAAGTAACGTTGGACACCCTGTCTAAATTGTCAGAAGGCCTTCGTGAGTCATTTTATCCGGCGGCTGACGCCTATGTTAGAGGTGAAACCGCTTCTACTGCTGGAGGCGTTGCTCCTGACGCAGCCGAAGCTCTGCGAGCTTTGACCAAGTTCATCCTGAACTTCCTCAGTCGACTCCAGGTCATTCTTCGTGAGCTCATGACCAACTTCTACGGTACCTACTCCAAGGTGCGCTTCGAGATGGTCAAGTACATCTACGAGAGTGCCCGGCAGTTCTCCTACTAACCCTCTGGTACCAGGCTAAGTTTTCTTAGCCTGGTACTCTTCACAAAGGACACTCATGCCAACCATGACCGTGGCTCTTCCAGAGACCAAGAAATCCATCCTCAATTCTGTCTACTTCGGTATCGTCGAACAGATCGCTACCCAGATCGGTATAGCCCCCACTGAGCTGGTCGTGGTTCACAACGACATCGAGATCAGCAAAACCGACAACCGCAACACGTCCTCTATTCAGGATACCGTTAACCGTCCGTCTACGGTAGGTCAGCGGCGTATCACAGCAGTCATCTCTGAGACCTACAACGACGACTACTTGGGCACTGACGCTGTTCGAGAGTTTGAGAACACGCCTTACTTCATGGACGCTGTCCTGGGGATAGTGATCACCCCGGTCTATGTCAGGTCGGAGGTGACTGTCAGTTTCCAGTTCACGACACCGTCCAAGACAGAGGCCAGACGACTCAGAGATGACATCCGTGTTCATCTGAACCAAGCCAGGAACATCCTTCACCACGACGTCGTGTACAACGTCATCTATCCGAAGATGGTAGAGACCTTTGTGGAAGATGTTCACGAGCTGAGAAGTCGGCTCCTTCCCAACACTTTGTCTGAATACTTTCGGTCTTGCAGTATACAGGGCACGCACCTCATGTCTGACCTGGTCGGCACCACCACCAACCATCGGATCGCTGTGCGAGAAGGCGGAACACGCATCATCGGTGTGTTTGATTTTGGTGGGTCTCCAGACGCTGTGGAGTCTGACAACTCTGCCAACACCCACAAGCTGACCGTCCCTTACAAGTTCAGCATCGACGTCCCCAGGTGGTTCACAATCAAGTACCCACCCATGGTCTGCAACAGACCCATGCCTGCCAAGTACCTCCAGTACATCGCAGATGCCAAAGCCAAGCCGATGGATGACCCAGCGACCCAGAGAAGGTCTATCTCGTCTCAGAGTCTGTCCATCTTTGAGTCTAACCGATCACTGACGCAAGTCATGAATCTGGATCTGCCTCTTAACCTGCCGACCTTTGACACCTTCCGTAACCGGATAGGTCACGCCGGCTACGCTCACCTGGTTTCTGTGCTGGTGGTTATCGACGAGACAGACAAAGTCTCTCTCCTGAACCTGAAGGAGATTGATGGTGACTACCAGATCAACCCCAAGTTCTTGGAGTACATACGGACCATCGATCGTGAAAAGATCATCCATCCGCACATGTCCTGCTTCTACCTAGGGTTGCACCAGGACGACACACACTTCGACAACAACATCCTGACAGTGGATGCTAACCTGAATGTCAAGTCCAAAGTACCTCTCCGTCTGATCAAACCCACTCGTGTCACTCTGAGTGTGAACATCGATGTGACATCTCTGGATCATTCGGTCATGTATCGGATGTATGAGCACAAGGACTACCTGCTGTTTTACCTGACTTCGTTGATTCAGGCTACCAAAGACTTCCGGGTAGAACGGCTTGGAATGTTTGTACCTGAGCACACTTTGCAGCGGTTCTTTCTTCTGATACTGGAAGATGGTCTCAAAAAGAAACAGCACGAGTTTCTGAGTAAAGTCATCGACATCATCGGTATGGACGGACAACTCATGGGGCTCTTGACCCACACGCTGTACCACAGCTTTCCTCAGATGTATCGCAGATTATCGGGAGTCACCAACTTGGAGAACTACCGTGTCAACAAGAACTTCAAGAGTGACTACTTGAGCCATGGTACGTATGCCATGTCCACGGTCATGTTGACCTCTGTAGAGGCTGGTTATCTGAAAGACATGTGAAGACTCACAGCCCGGGTAAAACCGGGCTGTGAGCTTCTTTAAAGGTAAGAAATGATCTGATGTTAATAAGGGAATATCCATGCCAGTTGTCCAGTTAAGTCCGACGTCATCGGTAAATGACAACCACAAAACGGTACCTGAGGTACTGACTGCACCCAGTCAGTCCAACTTCACCACACTCTTCCCTGAGTCCAAGGCTGGCAGTCTTCTGAAGTACGTAGAAGGCTACCCGTGGACAGTGCACTACTACGGACAGATCCTGAACCGTGCCAACGGTTTGGATCACTTTGACAACCAGATCCCTGATCTGCTTCAGCCCGTGACAGAGATCTTGGGCATGATCTTGCAAGTCACCTCTCCGCTGACAGCCAGCTACGACGAAGCCACTGCGGTCACTTCTGTCACTGGCGCTGCATTGATGCCTCTGAAAGTTATCCCTAACGTGGGTGACTGCTTTGTGGCTAACGTGGACAGTGGAGAAGACGCGATCTTTGTGGTCAACTCCGTTCAGCGGAAGACACATCGGGCAGAGAGCTTGTATGAGGTCAACTACAGCCTGTTGACTTACGTGACAGCTGACCCAGCATCTGTGGCCGCTCTGAAGCAGCGTGTTCAGGATACGTACTACTTCAACCCTGACACCAACTACTTCAATCGAGATGTCCTGGTCACTCCAGATGTCAAGCATCACACAGATGCCTTGAAGGCGCTGATGGCTTCCTCGCAGGAGTACTACTTCCGTGTCTTCCCTCACTGGGAGATAGGGAGTCTGTTGTTGCCCGGTACCGACGAAACCTTTTACGACCCTCTGCTGAAAGACTTCATTCACAAGACGGTAGATCTGCCACCTGAGGTGGGTGCGCGGTTCTTCACCTACACCTACAGTGATCGGTACATCGGGAAACACAGCTTCTTCGATCTGCTTTTGACACGGGAATTGGGTTTGCTGCCTATGGTAGGGAAACGGTACGGCTTTGCGTCTACCTTGTCTCTGAGAAACCATCTGAGATTCGATGCGATTTACCACACTCTGGTCAAGAACATCGTCTACCCTATATCCCCTGACAGATCGACAGACATTGAGTCAGTCATGTTGCAGAGAGAAACACCGCCGTTTGTGACAGGGTACAAGACTGCCAGAAACTACAGCTTGCCGTCGATCCAGATCGAGACCCAGTTGAGCGGCTCTCTCTACACGAAGCCCCTGTTGCATGAGCTGTTTGTGAACGACAGCTACATCGTGTCTGAGCACTTCTACACCTATCTCTTGGACAACTCCACCTATGGGCAGATCAGCTACTTTGAGTTGCTTCTTGTCAGGTTCTTGAAGGGTGAGGCGATCACTCGTCAGGATCTCTACATGCTTCTGAAGGACTACCAGAAGTGGAGCCTCTTACACCAGTTCTACCTTCTGCCTGTCGCATGGCTGATGGTGAAATGCAATCTTTAAACAGGAGTACACATGCTCACGAAACCCCAAGTCGCAGCGATCATCGCTGCCAACTTTGCAGATAACCGCATCTTTGCCACCCCGTTGTTTGTCAGCAAGCTGCTTGAACGTTCTGTCCACGGTGGCGGCATCGATCGGTACCGCATGACCAATACACTCACCGGCCAGCCTATCACCACTGAGGCTGAGTTCTTGGCCGCTGTGAACGCTTGTGACTTCACCCTCAACTATCCGTTTGACTCTGAACCCATGAGCACCGACCGTGTGACCGGGTTCTATGTCACGGTGAAGAACATCTCGATCAAGTTCCATCAGTACTCTGAAGAAGACGCTTTCTTCGGACGCTTCTTGGATTTCGGACGTCACCCTGATCATCGCTACGGTGTCCAGTTCTATCTGGGCTACATGAACGATGGTGACGAAGTGCTCCCTATCAAGGTGATCTGGCAGCGCATGTACCATCTGAAAGACTGACAGGTGTCCACCGAGGGGCTTCGGTCCCTCGGTGGATATTTCACTGTTTGCTATTAGTTTGACTGAACACCAGGAGTTCCTATGAGTTTTTACAGCAGACACGCTCGTCGGATCTGGAACGATCTTTACCGAGTTATGATCCCAGATCTGGTTACGCAGAACCCGCTCTACCTCCAGAAGTTTGGACACTTTGTCTCAGGAAACGAGACTCTGGACAGACAGCGACAGAACGAATACACCACGGTGATGATCCCGATCATCAGGATAGCCGAGTACTACAACGACGGGATTGTGGTCAAGGTTCCTTCCAGGGATGACATGCTTCGCATGCACAAGAACATCGAGATGTACCTGGACGAATGGAGAGTCTATCTGTCCACTTCCATCAACGGCGACATCTCTGAAAACAAAGCACTGATCACCGGGTTAGAGAACCTTTCTAAGTTGATCTATGAAAAAGCTCAACCCAAGGAAGTCATCACACAACTGTTCAACAAGTCAAGCGTGGGTCTGGTGAACCCTTTGCAAAGACTGATGGAGCAGAAGAAAGAAGTGGTCAAACCGGACTACGACAGTATCAGCAACTTGTTAAAGGCTCGCCGCAAAGGCAGCAGATTCTGAGGCTATCATGGGCTTGACATTCAGCGCTAACACGTCTATCTTCTCTGCGGTCTATCAGAACTACGACAAAGAGGTCAAGGCCAGAAAAGGTAAACCCAGCTTTGGGTTCCAGCTGGTACTTCACACCAAGAGCCACGACTTGTCCTCTACTCACCGGGTCTTTATCCGAGAGCTTGTGATCCACAGAAACTACGTGGACGCTATCGGTGACCACATGGAAGTTCGGATCGCTATCCCTCTGGGGACCTTTCTGTACGATGTCTACGACCACATGGACAACATGGAGGTCACTCTTCGTGTCCGAAAACAGATGACCAAGGATACGCGTGGCACACCCTCTGTCGTGGTCACGCGTTACAAGGCTGTCTACCTGACGGACAAGAACACCGGGATACCCAACAACAGGTTCATGTCCAAGGATGACTTGAATCAAGGTTTGCCTGTGGTGATCACCTTACAGCTCTTAGACAGGTCTGTGGAGGCTCTGAGAGCCAAGACCGTACCCGGTGGGTCCATGGGTAACATCCGTGTCCCTGTGGATCAGTTTGTTCGAGCCATCGTGTCCTCTGAGTCTAACAAAGTGCTGATCGAGGGCATGCCCAGTTTGAACGCTGTCACCGCACAACCTGCGACAGTGACCACACCTCTGGGGTACCTGACACTGCCGTCTTTCAAGCGGTTGATCGAGATACCTGATTACATTCAAGAAAGGTCTGTAGGTATCTACAGCGCTGGATTGGGGTGCTATATCCAGAAGGGGTCTCTGGATTACCAGACACACAAGACCGGGTTCTGGATGTACTCCTTGTACGATCCAGACAGAACAGTTGACAACACTGTTCAGTGCACGGTCTACTGCTCGGATGAAGGCAGTAAAGCCGCCAGTTATCCTGCGGTATCCAGGAAAGACAACAGTCTGACCATACTGGCGCAAGGCATCTCTGGTATCACGGAGGACAAAGAAGCCAAGGTCATGTCAGAAGGCTCCGGATTCCGTGTCGGTAATGCTGCCAAGATGCTGGGTCCTGACGCTTTCAAGATCACCAAGAAGGGTCCGGTCTTTGAGCGAAACAAGATGACCACCGAGGTGGTCTACAAGAAGCGGGCAGACGGCGTGCAGTTTGCCCCTCAGATGGGGAACTACAGCAACCACCTGGTTCTGTCCTCTGAGGTCATGAAGAAACAAGCCAGCTTCGCCACTGTAAATGTGATCAACCTGGATCACGACTTCATCCTTCCTGGTAAGTTGACAGAGATTGTGTACTACGGATCGAAGACAGTGGTCTCAGGAACAACCAGTACCGTGACCAAGGGGTCAATGAAAAGAAAAGGGATCTTGCACGAACTGAAGATCACCTACAGCAGCCTCAACAACAACCCTATCATGGACCACAGTTCGACCATGGTGGAACTTATCTCTCACGCAGAACTCAAGTACTGCGTGGGTGCGCTTTTGTAAAAGGAACAGAGATCATGTTCAGCTATCTCAAGAACAAGTTTTTCAAACGCAAACAGAAACCAGCGGAACCTCATGTCCCGTTTGACCAGCTGACTGACAAACAGAAGCTGGTGCTGGAGTTTCAAGCCCTGACTAAAAAGCAGGGCGGGTGTATGCACAAGGAACTGGTGACCGTCGCTGCGGTCTGGTTCAATGTGGACATGCGGTCGCTGTACTACAGGCTCAAGGAACACGGCAAGTATGGTCAGTGGTTCCAGATCAAAAGTGTCAACATAGAGTACGGTAAAACACTTGGTGAGGTGAACGATGTGATCATCGTGCTGTATGACGCCGCCTACGGCACCAGTGAAAGCTCTAACTTTTTCATCACGTTGTCCATCAAAGTCTTTGACGAATGGATGGAGCCTGTGGACATGAGTCTGATGCGCGCCATCCGAGCCAAGCACACCTGAAAATCAAGTGGCAGATATACCAGGAGAAAACATGACCGTCTTGTCCGTTAACACGCGCTACAACTTTTCTGTGCACGCGCCGTCCATCCTCGGAAGCAACTTCCGCAACGCTGAACTGATGGCTGAGCTGAACTACCGCACAGCCTTGAAGTTTGGTGACGTGGTGCTTCGTCATCGTCAGGTTTACCCTTACCTGCCAGCAGACACCGAATCCGATCTCACCAAGTACAACTACTACCTCTTCAAGATAGGGGACAAGGAAGTTGTCTTGGCAGATGTCTGGATTCTTCCTGAGACCGTGGAGGTCGCCGTCGGAGGTACCTACACAGTGCGGCTGTTGGGTGTCGCTGAACCTCAGGTGAACATGATCCGCGAACAGCTTCGGTTGCTGGGGATCTCTTTTGAAATTGCACAACTCTGAAAGGCATCCCCGTGAACAACGTCTACACACAACCTACTACCTCGTATCAGGACTGCAAGCCCGACTCGCCACTGATCAAAACCACCGGTTCCAAAGTGGTCAAGGCCGAGGTCTATCCGATTGTGTCTATCATTGACCGGAAGACCCACAACCGGTTTCAAGAACTGGGTATTTCCGATCGCGATGCCGCTGACCTGTCTTCCTACAGCAAGAACACGAAGATCTCTGATCTGACCCACTGGCATCTGCTGGAACTGAATAACCGGTTCTATCAGTTTTGGCACGGTTACACCGTGTACAGCCCTCTGCAACCCTCTATGTCTGTCAGAGACAAAGAGCACGTTAACGAGACTGTGCGCCGGGTTTATCTGGGCGCGCCTGATTCGGAGGCGAAAGCATCCTATGAAATTCGACAGGTCGATGGTCAAAAGGCTTTGATTGTCGTCGAAAATGGGTTTCTGCATCACCTGACACAGAGTAAGGAAGAAAGCACGGCTTTCGTCCTGGCCCTTCTGCGTTACTTTGACAATCTTGGGGTGTCGTCCACGACCCTCAATGGGTTTTACCTGAAGCTTGCGATGATTCCATCCTTCATGGATGTGTTGAAAACACGAGCGCTGGTTTGACCTTTCTGGAAGTTTCAAGTTTTCCTTTTTTCTTTTTTCCATTAGGAGTATTTCATGTCAACTCTTGCCTCCAAGATTGCCGGCAGCTTCCGCGGCTCCCACGATCCCCTGCGCGACCTGCAAAACCGTTTGGCTGTTCTGTCCGCCAGTGCCGCCACCAACAACCCCGGCCTGGGCAAATCGGTGATCGCCACCGAAAGCTTCGACGAAGCTCAGCTGGCCACCCTGACTGGCGCTCTGACCAACACCGAAGCACAAATCCGTGACATCGTGGGTTCTGCTGACCTGGGCATGACGTTCAAGCCTTTCTCGCTGGAAGCTGCCACGATCGGCGCTATGATGGCCACCGCACCTCGCGAAGCCATCACCGCCAAACCCCGCGCCATTCCCGCCGGTGCCATGGTGATGCATGTGAGCGCCCCTGACGCACGCCCTGATCGCGGCTTTGCTCTGGAAGCCTACGACGACCGTGAAAACCGCAACATGCAGGCCCACACGACGATGTACAACTTGCTGGCCACCAAGCAAGATGAATTCGCCGAAGGCTTCTACCCCACGATCCTGACCTCCCCCAACGAAGCCGGCCTGGTGATCTCCACTCGCCTGTTCTTCCTGTTCAACGACTTCAAGCGTTCGGTGACCGGTTCCCTGGCCAACTACGGTCGCAAGAACTTGGTGCGTGCCTACACCGACACGACCATGCTGCGCAATGAGCTGACCCGCTGCGTGCCTGTTCTGCGTGACGGCGGCGGTGCCGACGACAACGCCGCGATCTTCGTGGACACAGCCAAGGCTCCTTCCTGGACCATGGACCTGGGTGGCGTGACGGTGGAAACCGGCTACCTCAAGGTGGACAACAAGATCGACAAGATCGGCACTTCCCAGACCGACCAACTGCTGGCCTCCGGCGTGATGGGTCCGACCGACTCTCTGGACTCCTTCATCAAGCTGGAACGTCTGGCCGTGGAATTCACCGACGGCACCGACAGCGACGTGATCTCCCTGAACGTCTACGACCTGCCCGGTTCTGCCTACACCTACAGCGTGCAGGGCAACACCCAGCGCATGCAGCTGGTGTTGGACACGAACTCTCTGGTGCTGGATTCCACGACCACCAAGATCGACGGCGCTCCTCTGGACTACCTGACCGAACTGGCCACCCACAGCGCTCGCGTGTCTCTGACCATCACTGGTTCCGTGACCATGGACACTGGTGCCGGTGTGGTGCAACGTGGTCAACTGTCTCTGGACTCCCTGCGCAACGCTTCTGGCCAACTGGTGACCGGCGCTGTGTTCAACGCTCTGGCTGCCAAACTGGCCGCTGGTACCATTCTGGGCTACACCGACGAGTGCTACCGCAGCAACAGCAACTTGCGTCAGCGTGGCCGCCTGCTGGACACCCAGACCAAACTGGCCGTGATCCCTGTGCCCTACCGTGCGCCTTTCTCTGTGCTGGCCCCTGTGACCGGTGACTCCTCTGAAGACACTTCGCGCATCGAAACCCTGATCTCCACCGTGAACGTGGCCATCAACGGTGACGCCGTGAACGAACTGCTGAAAGACGTCGAACGCGGCCGTGCCTACCGTGCTGTGGCCGATGCCACCGGTGCATTCCCCGAGTCCACCGCCATCGGCTCCAACCACGTCATCCCGTACTTCAACGAAGACGCCATGGACATGGCTCTGATCGTGGACAGCAAGTCTTCTGCCGATCGTTTCAACGACATCCGTGCCGCCATGGTCGAGCGTCTGCGCTTCTTGGCTGTCGAGATGATCGAGAAGTCCGAGTACCTGGCTGTGGGTCGTGTCATGACCGGCAACCCCGACTTCAAGCCCCGCGTCATCATCGGCTGCGACCTGAAGACCGCCACCTACCTGCAGAAGGCCGGTGAAGTCTCCCTGTTCGGCGACCGCATGGACACCACCGTGGTGGTAACCCTGGCTGAAGCCTTCAAGGGCAAGATCGTGATGTCGCTGATCATCGAAGATGGCAAGCGCAACAGCGAAGTGAACCCGCTGAACTACGGCAACTTCCTGGTGACTCCAGAAATCGTGCTGAACATGCCCCTGTCTGTGGACGGCCAAACCAGCCGCACCCTGACCGTGGTGCCACGTTTCGTGCGTTTCCAGAACTTGCCTGTGATGACCTACGTTGAGGTCAGCAACCTGCCGGCTGTGACCAAGAAGGTCGCTCAGAACTTCCACAGCGTCTAATTGAACCACTGATCCAGTGACAGAGTAACCCCCCTAGAGACCCACAAGGTCTCTAGGGGGGACTCTTATGTTGTCTTCTGAGTCAAATAGGGTACCATATATACTTACTGTCTAACAACAACAGGAGTATTATGGATGAAAACTATTTCGGGTAACCTCCGAGTCGCCGGTATCTATATCACTGACGGTGATAACGTCTCACTCACAGGTGCGGCAAGATCTTACTGGAAATCTAAAGATGATGTAAAATATCTGCCACTGTTAAAGCTCTTTACGTTTCACAGCAGTTCAGATATTGTTTTTACCACAGGAGAAAACATCGCTGACGACATCACAACACATAACAGCCTGACGTCAAACAAAAGGCCATCACCTGAAGTAATGTTGAAGTCCAGGATAGATGTGAGACCCAATGATCTCACAATCGGGGGTGTTGTCATCGGTCTGAATTTCACCAAGTACAACTTGACAATACAGAGTGATATCGGTATATCTGGCACCTATCGACCTTTGACAAACAGCAGTCTGAAACAATACGACGGCAAGCTCGTTTTGTTCCGTGTGTTTGCATTGCCGACGCCAGACGCCTATCACGCTCTTACCGGTGTCTCGAACTATCTTGAAACACTGATTGAACGTGAACGCGGCAAAACGTCCATTGGGCACGAGCAGCGACTAGAGGTTCTGAGGACCGTTGCAGAGTTCTGGAACACTTCTCCAGGCAACACGCCCAATCACAAGTTCGGACAGTTAAAGGTCTGTCAAATCACTGAGATACCCGAATCCATGCTGATGGATAGAGACAAGCCGGTGGATCTGTATGTTCGCAGCCTGAGACTGGTAGTCACCACCAAGGGTCTGCTGGATATCCCGGATCACGGCGATCTCAGTCGTGCCGGCGCTGACGCTGAACTGGTAGCGGACACTATCCGTGAACATGGCACGGTGTGCTACATCGTGGACAACAAAAACACGATAGGCCACCGCTATTACAGTTTTGCAGGTACAGTGAGGGAAGTACCTCGGAGGCATGATGAAAACGCCATAGACGGCCTGTATATCGTCTCTGCGGACAAGAATCATCAGATCCATACTGACGCCTTTACACCACTTGCAGAGATTGATAACAATCGGTTCATCTTCAAGAGTCGTGAAGAGGCTGAAAGCGGCGCTGACAAACGTGCTCAATTTACGCAGGAAGCAGAGTTGACCAGACTCAATAAACAGGTGCAAGTTGAGGACGCCAAACTTAATGTACTTATGACCAAGAGTGAGGTAGAGGCACTGTTGGCACGTATCCGCGCTGAGAGCGAAGCGGATAAACGCAATAGTGAACGAGAAAAAACCCAACACGAGCAGGAGCTCATTCGGATAAAGGGAGAACACGAGCGCGAGATGGCCGCCCTGAGAACCAGTCAAAAGAGCATGGACTTTGATTTTGACAGGGTTAAGTACATGTATGACGCACGCAGTTTACAGAACAAAGAAAGGTACGAATCAGACAGATACAGTCGTGACAGCACACTTGAAACCCTCAAGACAGCAGGCTCTGTAGCCGGTCTGCTGGCGGCTGGGTTTATTGCGTATCGCAAGTTTTCATAACTGAGTCATGTTTTCCACAGTGGAAACATGATGTGTTTTCTTCAACTAGGAACAGGAGCTACAGTGACAACATTTGGACAATTCGTGGAGCGAATCAGCCCCAAGTTCAATCTCCAGGTTGTGGAGGGTTTGTCGTACCATCGCCTTCTGAAGGCGGTGGAGTACATCGACAAGTTCATCCGCTACTCGGTGTCTCAGAAGACCAACACCCATTTGGAATATCTGGGATACAAGGAGCTGAGCCCCAAGGAAGAGATGGCTTTCTTGTTCAACAAGGCAAGTCGGTCGGTGTACGATATCGCTGAGAACGATATCTACCTGGTGGAGTTCTACGTTCGGTATGGTGGAAGCGACGAGATCAAGGCTTGTCCTTTCTACGTGCCATTTCTGAACAAGGGCAACACCATGCATATGTCTGGCGGTAAGTTCTTGGTGATGCCTACGTTGGCTGACAAGGTGATCTCGATCGGTCGGTTGATCATCTTCATCAACATCGTGACAGCCAAGTACAGCTTTACCCGGACGTATGCCGCGGTCATGGTGAACGACAAGTTTAACCGTATCCCCGTGGTGAACACTGAACTGTACAAGAACCAAGCCAAGAAGCTGGAAGACACGACCAAAGCCCGAACGACGGTCATGCATTACCTGCTGGCCAACTACGGCTACTCTGCCACGATGCAGATGCTGCTGGGGTTTGTGCCGAAGCCGGTTTACGACGCTGACGAGCGCGGATGTGTGGTCATCAAGTCCACAACCAAACCACCGCACGGTTACATCAAGTCGAAGGAGTACCGTCCGACGCACCTGAAGTTCCTGGTACCTGAAGACAAGTACAACGAAACCGTGCTGTACTGCTTAGGGAACGTTTTTTACATCGTGGACAACTTCCCTGAGATCGTCACGATCACAGAGCTGGACAACACTGTGATGTGGAAGCGGCTGCTGGCCGAGATCATTCACTCTGGTAACCACGGGCTGAGTTACTTGAGTGAGAAGATCAACGCTCACTTCAGTGACCTGAATAGCAGCTTTGACACCATCACCATTGGGAAACTGAACGATGTTGGTGTGCAGGCAAACACACTGATGCAGTTGCTGGCAGTTATCTTTCAGAACTTCAACACGTGGATCATGCACTCTGAGTCTCGCAGCTTGTGTCACAACAAGAGCTACGAGGTGGAGTCGTTTGCGCTGGCACCCATCACCAGTCGTATCACCCGAACGGTGTTGGACATCAGCAAAGAAGAGCTTCGCGTCAACGGCGCGAAGCTTGACCCGAAAGCAGTGGACAAAATCCTGAACAAGTACATGAAGGCTCGATCGATCTTCATCCTTCGCAAGGGTTGTCCATTTGTGACGAGTGTGGAGTATGCAGGTGACCACCTGTATCCGAAGCACTCCGCGATGGTGGTTCAGCAGGAGTCTGACTATGTGGATGTTGACAAAGGGGCTAACACCTCTGAGCGACAAACACTGACGGCTTCTGCGGCTACCGTTGGCAGCCTCTTGAACCTGAGCAAGAATAATCCGATTCCTCTACTCAGAATCAACCCGTACGTGAAGGTGGATCCTGTCACAGGAACAATCCTTCCGCACGAGCATCTTGAGGCCATCTTGGAAGAAACTGAAAAGCTCCTGTCCAACACGTCCATGGTGGACTCCGACACTTTGGAAAGGTTGGACAACATCTTCCCTGGTGATGGTGTAACCATCACCGACGACGATCTGGACGCTGACATGTACGAGGACGATGACGTCCCTGATATCCCTGAAATCGACTAAGGAGAAAAAACCATGAGTTACCAAAACCCACACACCGGCTACCCCGCACCTCACGTTCAGCACCAGCAACCACAGCAAGACCCCCGCATGGTGGCCTTTGCTCAGCAGATCACCCAACACTACCTGAACAGTGGGTACGACATGGTGAACGGCACAGATGGTCGCCAGTACTTCCGCAACCTGCAGAGCGGGCAGCTGCTGGATTGTCAGATGGCGATACAGAATGCGGCTATCGCTGCTCAGCAACAACAACGCGCTGTTCCGATGGCTGGACAGTATCCGATGCAACAGGTAGGATATGGGCACCCTGGCCCGACACAGATGCCTGCTTACGGTCTGCCGCCACAAGCACCGCAGACACCTATAGGGACAGCCAACCCCAGCCGGTACGCAAATGGCTCTGTTCAGAATGCCAACCAGCGTCAACCGGAAACATCGCAGCACCCCACCGAAATCGGTGGTCGTTTCGGTGCCCCTCAAACCCGTGCGACGGAAGTCGCACAAACCTCCTCCCAACCAACCGCAGTTAAAAAGGAAACCCCCGTGGCCACTATCCCTGCCTCCAAAGTCTGGACTCGCCGCTCGTGCCGCTCTGGCATCGTGGATGAAGCTCCTTGTGCTACATCTGTTTCTGGCGCCGGCGAGCAATTCGCCAGCGTACTGAAGCGCAAGTCAGCCGAAGAAGGCAACTTGGCCGCTATCGCAGGGACCTCGATCCGGTCACTGTTTGCCGAACTGGACGCCGCAAAAGCGCCCAACATCGCCACCGGACTCCTGGTGAACAAGTACACGTGCAAGAACGAAACGCAGCGTGAGAAAATCCTGGCGATCTTTGACCAGCAAACTGAGCCCAAGGGTCTGTACCGCGCCATGCGTGCTTTGTTCGACGTGGGTCGTACTTCCTCCACACCGACGCCTGTATCTATCCATATCAAGGCTGCCATTCTTGGCCTGGATCGCGGTATCAGTGAGCACGTCAACGACTTTCTCGCCATGATCGTGGACGGCAAAGCCGGTGTCGATAGCTTCATGGACGACTTCAATGGTGTCCTGAAGGTGCTCCGTGACAACACTGAGAACGCTGAAGACGATTTGATCGACTTCTTGAAGGAACTGTTGGAAGAACGCAACTCCAATCGCGTCGCGATGACCGAAGCCAAGCATCCGGCACTGGCTGATACCAACGCGGTGTATACCGTTGACACGGTGTCACTGGTGCAGCTGCCGCTGATGTCTACCGACATCACGACGACGACCGGCGGTTTCACCAGCCCAGAGATGGACACGATCATGTGTGGCATCTTTGCGGCTGCGCCTGGTCGGATTGTCTACCTGCAAACCGCAGAGCAAGACATCTACAAGGTGTACGACATGTCCAGCTCCAAGACAAACAAGTTCTTGGTAAGGGTCTACTCCGAGTAACCTGACATCTCCCTCTGGTAGCCTAAGCTACCAGAGGGAGAGCAGTCTTTTCTTTTGTCAGAAATTGAGCAGGTCGTCACCTGTCGTATCGTCGCCACCAAAGTCGTCCATGTTATCGCCACCGCCTCCGTCTCCGCCGTCGGCACCTGAGTCGGTCGATGTGTCTGGAGAGTCGGCGGTTACGCTTTCGCCGCCCTCGCCTGAAATATTGGCCAAATCTTTAGCGATAGCCTCTTTCACAGCTGAGAGCATTCGGAGGATGATAGAGCCAGTGCGCGCGCTGTCAGTGATGTGTCCAGTCAGAGCCTGGGTCAGAGCTTCCATATCCTCTTTGTTAGAAGATGTGAACGCCAGAGCTTCAGGGAAGTAGTTGTTGTCAGCACACCACCGACGCAGCAGCAGATGAACAAAGTTGTTCTTCAGGCTGTCGATGTGTGCAGAGAAGACGCCCGTCATGTCTTCAGTGAAGATTTCACTGGAGAGCACTGAGTCAAACATCTCGACCAGGCTGGCTTTGTAGAGCTGGTACGACGCAGCCATGTTGGTCAGGTTGGTGTTCTCTGGTTCTGGGAGTTTTACCACGACAGCTTCAGACAGCTTGTCCAGAAACTCTTCGATGAACGCTTCTTTGTTCTTGGTGAACAGAGCTTTCTCATTCTCTTCCAAGGACCCTTCAAAGGCATCAGCTTGATCGTTGATGGCTTTGCGGAGCTTGTCTCGAAGATGCTCGTCGGTATAGACGTACAGACCCACCAGTTTACTCAGAAGCACTGACAGCTTCTTCTGGTAGATCTTGACGCGTTTAGAGAGGATCACGTTGTTGTTGGTACCTGTGGAAGCAAAGTCCGGACCCCAAGCGTTGTCCACCAGTTCAGGAGGTACGCCCATGGCCTTGATCATCTGTTTGCCAAGGTTAGACTCAGTCTCTGTGTCACCCACGTTGTGCTGAAGATTGCTGTTCTCAAACTCCACCCGTGTATCTGGGAGACCTTCCACCGCAGAGAAGTTGAACCGCAGGCCGGCACGTTGCACCCATGCCGTCACATCGTTGTAGTTGTTGTGTCCGAAAGGGATGTCGTTTTTGCGACCCTTCATCACTGCGTCCTGGATAGTCCGCATGGTTTTCTTTTTGTCTGGATCGTTGGGGTCCAGGGTCACGTTGACTGAAGTGACATCGATAGCTGACTTGGCTTCTGACATCACCTTAGAGAACAGCACCACCGCACGCAGACCAGACAGCACAATCAGGTCGTCCATCAAGGACTTGCCGATGCCGTAGTCGTTGTAGTCAAACGCAAAGTAGACCATCATTTCCTTGGGTACCACGACGATGTTGGTACGCTGACCAGCCAGTGCTCGACAGAACATCATGAAGTAGATGTCGTTGGCATCTGTGATCTTGACATCCTTGCCAAAGAGGGAAGACTTGACAGTTTGATACAGCTGACGCTCTAGAACCGTTTTATAGACCCGATAGAGCTGTTCACTGTTGACAGCCTTCTCTCCTGCGATAAGGCCTCTGTGGGCCGTTTGGATGGGGTTAGAGCCGCCTCCTGCTTGTTGGGTGTAGTTACCTGAGAGTTCCGCTGCAAATTGTGTCGGTGAAGACATGTAGTCCAAGGGTCGACCGTTTTCATCGGTCAGGACCAAGTAGACAACGTGCTCTTTCTCGTTGCCAGGGATACCCACTGGGATCACCGAAGCACTGGGGAAAACAGCTGTCATGGGTTTGCCCACACTTTTGCGACGGGCTTCGTCACGGCTTCGGATAACCGACACGTTGCTGGAACCTGGCGTGCGCGTGCGTTGTCGGAACACGTCCAGATACTCAACTGCGCGACCGGCTTCAGTGGCAAACGTACCGTACGAGCTTCGTGCCCTTGACTTGACGATCTTGCTGGTGATTTTGTCCTTGACATCAGGGAAATGGAACAACTTGATGTTGGTGCTGACACGCAGGGACGATGGTCCAAGTGCCAAGGTAAAGAACTTCTTTTCCTGCTCGGACATGTTGGCACATTCGGCAGCGATGTCAAAACCCGTGGCAGGTTCACCCACCAGCTCATCCATCAGCTTGTCCGCTTTCATTTGGAAGGCTTCTGTTGTGATGGCTCCTGTCAGGTCAGAGTTGATCAGTTCGTCCACCGATGCTTCAGGAATCACCGCGATACAGTGCGATCCTGTTTCGTACAGAGCTTCACGGAGGATATCCGAAAGCTTGTCTTCCAGAGCGTACTCTTCAGTGATATATTCGCCGATGGTTGAGATGAGTTTGGCGGACAACGCGGGGGGAAGAGAGACGCTCTTGGCCAAACTGTAGATCAAGCTGACGTCGGTCATCTTCTTCGGTGAAAGAATAGAGCCGACCATGATCTGTATGCACAGCTCGATGTCTGGGAACAGTTGGATGATGTCTTGGTGGTTCCTGCGACGAGCCTGGATACCTCTGGACAGCTCCTCCAACACGCTGCGGTCCAGCATCATCCGGTCTTCAGATTCGATAGGAGCACCAGGTGTCTTGGGGTCTGTCACCAGTTTGGGGATGACGCTGATCGCTGAGCCACCGGACTGGATCACCGTGCGGGCATCGACCACAGCTTGACGGTTCTGACGGAGCAGTTGCACCAGGTCTGTAGGGGAATGAGGGTTCATTGGGCGCTCTCTTGTGTTAGAAAATAATCACTAGATCTAATGTCTCGTCTATTAAGTTTATGTCGAGGGTAGGCTATCGTCTGACCACACCTGCAAAGGAGAAACGCATGGGCACCAATGTCATCGAAAGTGTGTTGGGTAACAACACTTTCTACACCAGAGAGTATCTGGAACAATCTATCGCTCTCATCAAGTCTATCGCCTTCAAATCCAAGGCGGAAGCCTCTGGGTACAACGACCACGTCAAGAAAACGTACCCAGGCTTTGTGGTCTCTGACAACAAAGACGAGTGGCGGTACTACCTGCATCTGTCAGGTCGTTACCACGCGGTTGACCAACCGGTTATGGTCACGTCTGTGGACAACGGCACACAGATAGAAGTCACCAAAGTCAACATGGGTATCCATCGGAAGACACGAACTGAACTTCTGAAGTTCGGTCAACTGTACGACGAGGTGGTCAGTCGTTACCCTGAGCAACAGCTGTACATCAAGACGGTCATCAGTGATTCACCTTACACAGGTGTTGACCAACTATGGAAACTTCCGGACTTCACGATCATTTGCCACAACTCCGCTCTGGTAGAAGAGAACGAGATCGATCTGATGCTGGAACTTCAACAGCGCATCGACAACTACAAGAGCATCTGGCTGATCCAGTTCTATGCCGCTGGATACACATTGTTCCTGGCCAGCCAATACCACATCTTCTACAACTTCCTGCTGACCAGTTTGCTGGCCATCCGGCTGGAGAACACACAGACGGTGAGGGCGCACAGCTACCACATCCGGCTGTTCCTGGCAAGTCATCACAAGCTGGACGACCATTTGCTGTTCCTGACCAAGAAACAACAGCTGTTTCTGTACAGGAACATGCTCTACCTGAACAACCACTCTGGTCACAACAGCACCTTCCAGAAGCTGATCGACGTCCTGTTCACAGACAGAAACATCAGCGTCACCAACTACCAGTATCGACAAAGAAACTCGGTGAATGCAGATGGACACATCGAGTACCTGTTCGACAGAAAGCTGCTGAACAGTCGACCGATGCTCCACGAGAACGCGCCGATTGACCTGCTGGCTTTAGGTGAAAAAGAAAGACCTCTGGTGGATGGTAATGAAAAAGCCTACACCTACAGATACGATCAGATCAACGATCAAAACAGACGGTCACTGTTTTCCAAGCTTCTTACCAAGGATCTGGAAACAGTTCTGGTGGACGAGACCGACAGTGTCAAGTACAAGCTGATCGACACCTTGGTAGACTACTGGGCTTACCTGAACAAGACCAACATGGTTGCCTTCTTGGTGGACGTGACAGACCCTGTGACCAACGTCACCAAACGTCTGAACACCAAGGATTTGTTCAAGCTGTATTCTGTCAGCTTACACATGCAGCAAGGTATCTCTCTGTCAGAGTTTCCAAGCTACAGGATCAAGCGTGTCTTCAATCCTGTCAAACCCACGACAGAGCAGTTAACGGGTTTCTTCTACAAGCAGACTTTTGATCAGCTGGACTACATCGAGGAGATTCGTGAAGCGATTCCGATGTACAGCAACCTCTTGACAAGTTACCAGTTTGCTGACTTTGTGTCCAGGGTTTACCGTTTGAACATCGGACTCTGGCACATGCTCACCAACTTCGGTGACATGGACACGAACGGACAGATGACCATGACTGTGGACAACTTCCACATCACAGACGTGTACACCTTCGACGATGAGAGTGTCGACGACTTCTTCAGAAGGACCGGAGTAACAGATGTCAGGACGTATGACAACCAGACACTGACCGGCTATCTGTTCAACATCCTTGACAACGTGTTTGATCAGAAGCTCAGTTACTTGAACCGTCTGAAAAGACTTCAGGGTGCTTTGACGGATGTCTTCTCCAAGTTCAACAGCTACACTGTTCAGCTACTGAACAACTACTACAGCGACAGCCCTATCCTGACAGGTCTGGAACACACTCGGTACAGTATCGAGTCACAAGCGGCTTTTGACCTGTCTGACGCTGAAACCATTTTGCCGTCACTCTCGATAGAGGTAGACTCTCAGGGTACCCGCGAAGACGTGGTAAATCTGGCGTTGTCAACAGACTTGACCTCAGCCACAGAGGGTGTGATACAGATCGACCTGATCGCTATCGCTGATGCGTCTGTAGGCTCTATCTACGAGATCGAAGCAGGGTTGCCTCTGCCTGAGATCGAGATCGATGACCAGAGCCACAAGTCAGAATCTACTGCTGAGCTGAACATCGAATCCAAGGTGCTGGAAGTCACCAGCCAGACCTACAGTGACAACGATGTGTTGTTAGAAGTTGGTGTATCTGTCGAGACAGAAGCCGCTTCAGAAAGTACCACTATCGTGAACTTCAACGTGGGTTTTACCCTTGAAGAATCTCTCCCCCCACCCCAGGAATTGTCTGAAGAGCATTTCCTGTTTCTTGCCATGAACCTCTAGGAGCCTATACATGGAAACCGTGACCCCTACCGGCTATGCCGGTTACCTGCAAACCTGCATGCTGCTGCGCAAGCCGTTTGTGGTGCTGCCCAACTCTACACTGAACCAGAAGTTTGGTGTACACGCAGACCAAGTGCCTTCCACCAACGAGTACCCCTATCTGGGTTACCTGGGTATCGGTAACAAGGGCGCCAGCTACGAAATCGCTCCTGGTGGTTTCCAGCTGACATCTCCGGTGCCACATCTCCCTCGTCACAGCTCTTTGTACAGCATGATCCCGTTTGTGGCCCGCCATGTGGACGATGACATCCCCGCCATCGAACGCAGTCGCTACCGCATGCGTGTCATCACCCCCATCGGCGGTGAGAACTACGTCGTGTACTACTTGCGTGTTCTGGACATGGCCAGCGTGACACCGAGCCTGGTGATCCGCAACGTGGCCTCCGATGTCATCACTGACGACATCTTCTCACCGACTTCTTCTGATCTGTCTCCAACACACCCGATCATCAGCAACCCCAATCTGAACACCCCAGACGGTGACTACCTGGTGACGACGGCCAAAAGCACCTTCACGCTGAATCAAGCTGACATCGTCAACATCCGTGAAGCTTGCCAGCTGATCTACGGTGATCCGCGCTACGCCAACATCACCGAGGTGGCACTCTGCACGGGTATCGACAAACCTTTGACCGGCAGCTTTGGTGGGACCACTTCTACCTACACTGAAGTCATCGCGGCTCAGGTGGCAGCTTTCGTTCACCAGAGTCACAACCTGACCGAAACCAGCACCGAAGTCAGGCTGACCGTCAACGTCGGCAACGTTGCTCCTCTTCGCACTTAACGCATCATCTATCTTCAGGTCCAGGCTAATCCCTGGACCTGAAGATAGTTTGAATGACCTACTGTGAGGATTGAAATGCTTTTATCCATTGACCCAGGAGTGAATAACTGCGGACTTGCAGTCTCACGACCCTTTAACGTGTTTGAAGTCCTGGAGACTCAGAACGTTAAAAACGCTCGAAAGTTCACGGACAGTGAGAAAGAAGTGGAGAAGTTCTACAGCGCACGTGTGGTCAAAGTGGCTCACATTCTGGCGGCTGTAGAGGACACCCTGACAAGGTATCCTGACATCGAACACGTTGCCATCGAAACACCTTTCTACAACGCTCTGACACCGCAGGTCTATGGGTCGTTGCTTGAGGTGATCTCTGCCATCAGGTACAACGTTCTCATTCCCAAGGGACTGAAGATCCGAATGATCGAACCTCTTCTGGTGAAGAAGATGTTCATCCATGCCAAGATGACAAAAGGCATGACCAAGAAAGATGTCATGAAGCAATTTCTTCTGGAGAAGCTTCAAACCGGGGTGATCACTTACCCTGGAGATCCAGAAACCCTTACCGAACATGAAGTCGATGCCATCGCTATCGGCTTCGTTTCCCACCTGTTTTCACTTTCAGAGGCTGCTGCATCATGATCGCTTTACCTGCTCTCTTTGCTGGCTTGAAATCTAAACTGTTCTCTGGTATCAGTGTCTTCATCGGTATCCTGGCTATCTTCATAGCCACCATCGTTCTGTTCAATTCAGACACCATTCTGACCAAGCTGGGCTTTGAAACCAAGACTGCCTTGAAGGGTCAAGCTGTCACCGCCAAGAAAGACTTGGAGGCTGTGCTCATGGCGAACGCAGACATCCAAGAGACACTTCATGTCCAGGACACTGTACAGGAAGCTGTGGTGGAGGTCTTAGAGGCCAAACAAAAGGATAACGCCAGGACCACGGTAACGGTTACTAAGTCCAAGGAGTCTGTCCAGAAGAAAGTCCAGCCCACGATCGACAAGATCGTTAAAGACAACCCGCCTCAGTCTGCAACCATCACCGTCAACCGCGTGGACGCCGATCAGGTCACCGAAGACATCATGGTTTCTCTTGATGAGCTTCACAGTGAACTGTTTTCCAACTATCCCAAAACCTGACAAGGAACTCTCATGAACCCGTTTCACTATCACGTCCGTTTTGTCCTGGCTCTTGTCTTCTGCCTTGTACTGCTCGTGCTACAAGGTTGCGCCACCACACAACCTGAGCAGAAGGTGGTCTACAAGACCAAAACTGTCTACCTGGCTATCCCCGCCAGTTTCACTGAACCCATCATTCCGTCTAAGCCTAGGGCTCCATCTGAGGTGAAGGCGCTCTCGCTCCCTGAGCGTGAACTCTATCTATCCACCTTGGTGAAAGACAGTTGGCGAGATCTGGACACTTGTAACAAGAATCTGATCTCTATCAGGAAACTCCAAGGTACCACCAAGGAAGCCATCGATGAAGCTCAATCCAAGAGTAAGTGAGCTGTTTCAGTTGATCGGGTCTGAGTCTGTCAAGTTGGCCAACTCTCCTTGCAAGAGTTACAGCTACAACAGACGACTGATGAAGATCTTTATGGAGCAGCTGACCGACGAAGAACGCATCTACGTCATCACGGCGATGTTTGAGATGGCTCACTACCGTTCGGTCATGACCGATGAAAACCACATACAGCGACTGCAGGACGGCAAACACAAGACCATCTTCCTGGTGTTCTTGTTGAGCTGTGTCTTCACTGTTGTGGTCGGTATGGTGTTCAAGACCAACGATGACCTGAACGGCATCACCGCGATCATCGGCAATCTGTTTCGCATGTTTTCATTGGGAGGCTAAATGGCCAAGGTTTCTGCTAACTACGCTTTGGCCAACTCAGCTGGCTACAAGTTCGACATCGTGAAGATGGGTCATCACAACTACGACCAACTGGCCTTCTACTACAAGGATGACTTCCCTGACGTAGAGGTCACTCGACCTGATGCGCTGGTGGACATGGGTCGTGTCCATGAGACTTGTTTGGTCTCTGTGAACGGCTATGTGCACAGCACAGTCTGGTCTGACAATCGCTTCTACATTCCGTTTGGTACACGGTCTATGCTGCGGTCTCGTCAGAACAGCGTGGGTATCGTCTCTCTGGCTGGGTTGTCTGACACCATCACCAAACATCCTATCACCTCAGCCATGGTGTTTGAGGACGTGGGTTTCTCTCCCTACGAGCGTGTCCTGATCACGATGCCTGTGGCTATCGAAAAGCCGATCTTGATCATGGCTGGTTACATCGTCATGGAGAACCCTGAGTACTTCTTCCGTATCTCCGACACGACCTTTGTACTGCGATTGGATCGTCTACACTACGTGGAGAAGTTGTACGAACTGACCACACAGCGTGACATCTTCAGAGATCTGGAAGTTCCGGTTTCTGATCACAACCCTACCGTGGTGGATGGCGCATTGATCAGATCTCTGGGCGTCATCCGGAAGTTCTTGTCCACACACAACAGCTTCATGGTGGATCTGCACACAAACGGTATCCAGACACAGAAAGTCTACACCCAGCACACAACCGTGCCAGGAACCTTCAGAACAGGCGTCAGGCCTGTGATGCCACTGTTTGTGGGGTACGGTAAGCTGTGTGAGTACAAACGTGTTCACGACGCCGATGGTCGGCACACGGTGTCTGTACAAGACCCTACGTACAGCAACCACCTCTTTACGCAAGCCAACATCAAGGCCACTGAGGTCTTCAACGACCACAGAAAGCCTGGTGATCGACTGAGACTTTCGTCAGCTTTCTTTCTAGACATCTACAAAGAAACATGATCTCTACCACCGGCTGTGAGGCCGGTGGTAGAGAAGCTTACGCGTAACGGAGCGCGCTGACAACACAGTGCTTGACTTCAAGCCTGCGGGGAATGCTGTACAGACCAAGTTTGATCTTGATCGCTGAGGGAAGGCTGTCGAGAAGGATGTTGAGGATGGTGCTTCGGTGTTTCAAGAAGGACTCTTTGTCACAGATGGCCTGAGCGAGAGTGCATTTGTGTCCATCGAACTCTAACGGGGTACTGAGCACGTCAGCTGTCCAGTACCAGCTGAATGTTTGCTGAGGTAGCAGAAAGATGTCGTCAGACAACTTGATCTTCAAGAGCTCTCCGATCTTGTTGGCAAGCTGTTGATTGCCGCTGACATCAAGTTCTCGCAACTTGAGTATCAGCGAGACGAGTGACAGACTGACGAACACGTTCGTCACCTTGACTGGCAAGATGAAGAAGAGCGCCACTGTCAGCTGCTTTCGTAAACGATTTCTCATTTTCCGAATATCGAAGCTGCATGGAGAAGGCATAGTTTTGTTGCTCAGGTTAGAGGTTAAGGACTTTGAAATTCGACCCAACAAAGATCGTTTTTGTATGGCATGTCATCTCCTATCGGTAGTTGCTGCCACTTCATTATCAAGAGATTTATGACCATTAGCATCTGGGTAGAAATGACTTCCATATATACTCACTGTCATACCGTCTGGCAAAGACTATTGCCCGGATACTGGGGGAGTTTTTTACTCTGCCGTATCATGACCTGGCTGCATGCGCGGCTTGTCTTATTTCAACCAACCAAGGAAATTACCATGGAAACCAAAACCATCTTCACCGGCACCGCTGTCAGCAAGAACCGCGATCTGGCCGACAAAATCAAGGCCAACCTGAAAACCGAAGGCACTGCTCAGATCGTGGAAGAAAAGCCACGCGAAGCCTACGAAGGCAACCTGCCCGACGGTATCACTATGGACACCGTCAAGGCCGTGGGCAGCTACAACAACGAGTTTGTGAACGCTGCTCGCTTGGCCGTCGCCGAAGTGGCTGCCGACATGTTCACCAAGGACAAGGAACTGACCACGGTGCAGTCCAAACTGGGCTACTACCAAAGCCGTGACAGTGTTCAGATCCGCGCTGAGCGCTCCAAGGTGTCGCGTGTTCCTACCGCCATGGAACCTGGCGCCGAGCGTGTGGAAACCACACGCTACATGGCCCTGACCACGGTGTTGGATCACTACGGTACCAGCGGCGCGACTCTGCGTGCCGAGATCTCCGAACAAGCCGCCAACCTGTTCGGCAAATAAGCGGTAGTTTCTTCTTAGAAGAGACACTGCTGCGGTTCAGTTCGCTGGGAAGGTGGACAATGTCAACTGCTGCGTAGCCTTGACATTGTTCGTCAGACCCAGGCATTTTGTGTCACAGTTAAAACAACTGTGTTCACTCAGACTATCGGTTCTTGCATGGTCTAGGACACTGTACTGTTTGCGTCACAGCAGCGAGTGTTTACGATCTTGTATCTCTTTTTCTCAAGGAACACCATGGCTCAAAACGGAAACCGCCAACGGCACGAATCTCGAAAAAATACGGTTAGCTTGTCCGATGCAGGCGATCAGCTTCGCGAAGCCTTTTACACCAAGGACGGTGAAGGTCATCTGAATGTCAACCGCTCAGGTGAAACAGAATTTGGTCGCTTGCTGGCCATCGACTGGCGGGGTAATTTCTCTATCCCTAACCTGGGGTCGTTCACGTCCCCACGCGCTTTTGTCTGTTGGCTGTATTGGCACGATGATGAGTACCGTCACACCCCACCTCCGGGCATTGTTCGCGGGATGGACACGACGGACTATCACATGCTGCTGGCGTTCGCCAAGTATTACCATCTCCTCCGGTCTCGGAACATGGTGCACCAACACTTCAAGGCCGTGAAGAAGATTCCGTGGACTTCATACAGCACGGCGGAAGGCGGGTTCTATCGGGAATACCACCGTTGGACAGAATACCCGAACATCGTGCGCGGTTTCTGTGAGCGTATCACTAAGTATGAGACATCGCTGGAGCAAGTGTTTGCTCCACAGGTGTTGGAAGCTTTGAACGAGTACCTTTGCTTTAAGGCTGAGCACATGGGTTTGGATTTTGTGCCCTACGAAGAGCTGGTGAAGCGGGTTAACACGAAACCCCCTCACGAGCGTACCTCTATCGTGGGTGTGTCAGACATCATCGCTCCTCGACCCCCACGGTCTCAGCGTCAAAAAGGTCGCCGGCCTAAACCGGAAGAGAAAGTCAAGTCGGCTCCTACGGAGCCGGTTTACACCTCTGCCGCAGATCTTGTCGAACCTCTGGCAGAAGCGTTGCCGGAAGACAAGCAAACTGTCTCGGCTGTCGTCGAGCCAGAAACTTCTGAAGCGGCCGAACCGGCCGTCTTGGAAGAGCCCATGTCCGAAGCCCAGTGACCCTGGGTTCTTTATCTCTCTCTCTCAAAATCAAGGAAACTCATCATGACCAAAAAAGTCGCTCTCTGTGTCATCGGCGGACTGGCCGCCCTCGCCACCGCATTCCAACAAAAGTCCACTGTCGAGGTGGCGTTCATCGATCGTGACATCTGCGAGAAGTCGGAATTCGGTTTCATGCAGCTGTTGCCGTACGTCACGATCCAGAGCTTCATCGCCGAAAACGGTAACATGGCGTTCATTCGCTATCGCCGTCCCAGCAAGGGGGAAGGTGAAGCTCGCTTGCGGGGTGCCGGAAGCATCGGGTTCGGTGGGCACATCGACTCTGTCGATGACATGCCAGCCTCGGTGGTGGCCAGTGGCGTCACACGCTCCATCGAACACGCCGGTGAAGTGGTGGTTTACACCATGTCCTTGGAGGAGTACGCTCAGACCCTCCAAAACTGCGCCTACCGTGAGGTGCACGAAGAAACCGGTCTGGATATGGACTACCTGAAAATGATCCCGCTGAAGTCCGGCGGGATCCTCCGTGAAAATGAAGACGACATCGACGACGTGGGCAAGGTGCACATCTGCGCACACATGGCCTTTGAACCGCCCCCAGCGCTTTTCCATGAAGTCTTTGGCAAAGTCAAGGAATCGGCCAACGTTCTGGAGATTCTGGAGCCTGAAGTCCTGAACATCAACCTGAACGACGCCATCATGGGCTTCGACATCTGGACAGCACTGGACGCCGTTGACGATGAACTCTCCGGCGAAAAGTACCAATTTGAATCTTGGTCAAAGCTGGTCGTGTCGGCTGTCGCCGTCAGTTTTGTCAATGCGTTCACCAACAACCTGACCATCACCGACCTGCTGCGCCTGCTGGTAGACAAGGTGGTCGAACAAGGTCGTCAGGTTCAAGAAACCCTGGCAGCTGAAGCAAAAGCCAACGTTGACCAAGCCGTCGAGAAATTGGGCGAGTTGACCACGCCACAAGCTGCCAACGATGTTTCCGTCGAGCAACCCCAAGGCTAAGGCCTGATGAACTGACACAGAGAGGAGCTCCGGCTCCTCTCTGTGTCTTTTCTTTTTTGTCAGAAGCTCTGAAGCTGTGTCAAGGTGTTCGCTGCGTCACCTAACAAGTTTCTTGCCCAAGTGGCGGGAGGGAAGTTGTTCACTGTGGCTGAAGCTACCGCTGCTGGGTCTGGATCGATCAGAGTCTTGAACTTGATCATCCTCTCAGCGAGCTTTAAACGGGCCATAGGGACGCGATTGACCAACGTGTATACATCCACTGCTGCAACAGTGTTTAAGTAGTTAATGAAGGGTGTGTCAGAAAAGTTGGTACTTGCCACAGACAGAGCCTGCGTCAAAGCTCCACTGGCTGTGACATCCACAGCAACGATCTCGTCCAAGTTAGCGATCTCGAACTCGATGTCGATCGCGTTGGCGTGACCAGCTCTGGTAAAGCTCAGGTTGGAAGTACCCCGTGTAATGCTCAGATTCCTGATCATGCCTAGACCGATGTTCACGCGACCTCTGTCGTACGACTGACAGAAGAACGGCGAAAGGTAACTGGATGCGCCTGTGGATCTTGGTAAGGCACCAGCTGCCAGCATAGAGAAAGGAAGGTACAGACTGAAGAGCTGTGAGTACGGGTTGCCGTAAGGAGAGACCAGCTTCATTTTGTACGAAGCGGACGGGAGGTTGGCTGAGCTTTGTTCCCAGATCTTAGGCATCGTGATGTTGACGCCGTAAGCCAGAGCAAGAAGTGGGTTGGCAAGATTGGCGGTAGCTGACGCTAGCGCTGTGGCGGCTGTATCACCCATCAGCTTCAATGCATCATCTAAGCCTGGCACCATACCTGAAGCTTGGGTGATCATCGTGCCGATCGCACCTGTCTTGGCCGACAGTGAGTTGAAGGTGGCTTCGATGGGGTTAGACCCAAACGAGGAGGAGAAGGACTCGCCGACGGATCCCGTGTGCTCTACGTTGAAGACTGCAAAGGCGGCACCCTCTGTCAACTCTGCCAGAGCGTACTCACCAAGCTTGTCCCACTTGTCTTTCATGGCAGGATTTTGAGCGTTGGCGCTTACGGTAGCGTCGGGATCCGCCACTGGGTTGTTGGGATCGATGTCCATGGTCAGCATGTTGCCATTCTGATCCCGATAGAGATCGTCGTAGCCCACCACAGACGTGGGTGTCTGTTTGTTCTGATCCAGACCCTCTACTTGTTCACCACCCATGAGCTTCTCGTGAGCATAGAGAAACAGTTTCTCAGAGATAGTCTGCTGCCGACCACTGGTGGATGCGCTCGCCACAGTGCTGTTGACAGTGACACTTCCCTGAATGTTGTCAGTGACTGTGGCTGAATCGATGCTGGCGGTGTTTCTGTCGGCGTTCAGATGGTCGACTTTGATTTTGTTATAGGCTGCTTGGAACCTCAGAGCGATAGCAAACACACTGATGCGACCTGTCTCTGGGTTCACGATGTCTTGCAGGCCCACCGCTGACAGGTTGCGAATAAAGTCTGCAGAGATCGTCGGTGGGTTACCGACTGTGGCGTTGTACTTGTAAGTGAAGTCTGGCAGGATGTGGGGAAGCATCGTGCGTCTGGCAACCAGCGTGTTCAAGATAGATTCTACTGTAGCCCAGTAGGTGTACATGGTGGGTCTGACTGAATAGAACCTGGAGTTGGTGACCAAGACGTCCAGAGCAGCCATGGCCAAGTTCAGCACAGGCGCTGCTGCAAACGAGAAGAAGGTGCTGACCACCCTGACAGCTTGTAGAAAGGTCTGCGTCATGACACCACGGCCGTGCAAGACGGTCTTGTGGATGTCGAAAGCTTTGTAGATCCAGAAGGGCAACGGCATGTACTGTGGTACACCGAACCGCATGAAGATGCGTTGCTGGTTGTCGTCGATAGCTCTGGAGTAGTAGCCACCCATACCCAGACCGCTGGCGTGGTACTGTGACCCTACCACGATGTCGGGTCGACCTGATACGCGACCCTTAGAACGGATATCGCAGTACCGTGTGAACTGTGGCTTAGGGTTCACCCCTAAGCTCATGCCGGGTGCCGTGCATGAGAACTTGTCGTCAGCTGACGTGCGGTATCGTTGCTTCTTGATCCACGACGCGTAGGTGTTGCTGGATGACAGGTCTTTGTCGCTGATGATGAACGTGGTCTTCATCCAGTCGTCGTCGAAGACTTTGTCAGCGCCAGCCGCTGTTGTTCTTGGGGCTGGAAAGTTCAGCTGCACGGGTTGGTAGCCTTGCAATCTGGGCTCAGGTACATTGGTAGCTGTTGGGTTTGTGGCTTGCTGGAGTTCGGTGGGTGATTGGGTTGCCATGTCTGATGACTCCGTGTAAAAAAGGTGATCACAGCATCGATACGCTGAGCTTTCTCTGTTAAGCTTTTAAAACGCTCTGTGAGCTGTTTTTAAGCTAACTGATAGCAGTGCTTATCTGATCGAATTAAACGGCTGTAAAGCTGTTTAAACGTGTTTTAGAGCTATCTACAAACTGTACGCAGATCTCTGGTAGGACATCCTACCAGAGATCTGTAAGTCAGGTGCGCAAACAGTTGCCAGTGATCGAGACGATGTTGTTGCGTCTCACCAGGAAGTAGCCGGTCTTGACAGTCAAGCAGTGCACTGTGCCGCTGTAGTCTTCCTCAGTGCGTTTGATCAGATGTCCTGGCACGTAGCTGCCGTGTGGGTTGACATGCGGATAAAGAAGCTGAGCTTCTTCGTGCATCAGCTCTTCTGGGATGATCAAGCGACCAGCAACTGGAAAGCCGTTGAAGGTGTTGTAGTTCACCATGTAAGCCATGGCACAGTCTTCAAACTTGTGTGTCACTTGACGTGTCACCACAGGCATGCGATGCATCGGTGTCACCATTTGATCTACTCGAAGATCCAGGCTGGTGAAGTGAAGCATCTTGCCTACGTGATCTTTGCAGATCACAGCAGATGGCCTGTCAAAGGACAAGCGTCCAGTGGCTGATGTCCACTGGGCTACAAAGTCGCTCAGTTGAACTTCACCGATAGCTTTCCAGCCATCGTCGGTCAACACCTCATGATCAGGTGTCATGCATTCAGAAACAGTAGACAGCATAGAAAGCTCCAAACAAACGGAAACATAGGTCGTAAGATACATCAGTACAGTAAAATTCTACCGTGTGTACAGAGAGCGTCTAGCTCTCTGTTAACCACTGTACACCGAGAGATTCGTGGTGTTGACTGTTTACAGTGAGTATTTTTTTACAATAAATAACTAATAAGTTGATTTATTTATTTATTAAGTTTTTTCACAATGACATAAATGTTTTGGTAGTAGGAGGACACAGTAGTGTCAGCTACGAAGTAGCTCTGGCGACGAGCGGAGCGAGTCGAGTGTAGAACACTCGACTCCACAGCGAGTCCAGGCTTGAGTGTTCGTTAGAACACGAGAGCCGTGGGTGTGAATATACATGCATTCGTTTTTAGTAGGACAGCAAACGGTTTCTAGAGTGGAAGAGAAGAAGCGGTCAGACCTGCTCGAAAGGGCAGGTCTGACTTGGCTTTTTATACACAGTGAAGATGCTCTGAAATCTTTGTCTCTAGAAAGGACTCCCATGACTGGTAAGAAGCAGCTGACGATCGAACAGATGGTTGCAAGACTTAAACTCCCTGTTATCTTGAAGGCCACTGTACACGGACAAGATCTTGACCTGAAGGTGAGTGATTTGGCCGAACATCCATACTTTCAGTCAAACGACCACGTCAAGTACAACTTGGTGATCGTTAGCGCTAATCAGTGTCATCGCGCTGAAGAGGTCTATCAGTGGGACAGCGGGAACCTTGTGTTCAAGTTGTGGTTCATGTACACCTGTGATCTCCCTACCCAGGATAGCTTGATGCGGTTCTGGTGCTCTGGGCATCCGATCGACACTGTTCAGGCTGTGTCTGAGAGCATCTTCCCTGACGATCCACTCTTTGTTAAAACAGCTTCTAACGCTGTAAAAAGCAGTCACGCTACCAAGAGTCATCGAACCATCATTTAAGATCCTAGAAGGCCGTTTAAGGCCTTCTAGGAGTACTTATCAATCGTAATGTTCAGTCATGAAAGACAACACGCTGTTCAACACGTCTGCAGAGTTAGAGAAGATGACTTTGCGCTCATCGTTGAAGTAGTAAGACTTGGAGTCCAGCACCGCTCTGGTTTCTTCCATGGCTTCTTCAGAGAGGAGACCCACGCAGCTGAGTGTGTCTCCGTCCATGTCTGCGCCAAGAAGACTCATGTGTGACTGGTGAACCGACATGCCGTTCAGGAAGTCCACACCGCGCAGAGGGAAGGTGGGTAGCATGCGTTCTGTGGGTTGCCAATTGTCATCCAGTTCGGTGACCTTCTGGTACTTGGCTGTGGTTCTGACCTTCATGTAAGCAGGGAAGATACCACCATAGCCGTTGATAGGATACCGGGTAAGCAGACACGGTGTCTTGTCGCTCATGTCTGCTACGCTCAGGTACAGCAGCTCTGAGTAGGTAATCTGTGAGACATGGTCCTTGTTCAGGTGAGAAGGGAAGGTGTTCATGTCCTGGAAGACCTTGACATGCTTACCGTCGTTGTAGATCAGAGCCAAGGCGTATTTGCCCTTACCAACCAGAACAGGAAGATGTCGGGTATCCAGGTTACCGAAGTTGGCGATGACCGACTCTAAGCCATCTGGGGTCATCCAGAGGTCATAGTCCTTCTGGATAGATGCACTGATGACGTCTTCTCTCTGAAGTGTTTTCAGATTGACCAAACTGCTGTAGTTGTTGTTCTCCGAGAAGACACGTCCAGAGATGTAACGGTTGCGGATCTCGTAGAGTGACAGAGGTGCAGCTGCTCTCAGAAACTGATACAGCCCGATACCAGCCTGATTAGACAACAGCCGGTTTTTGTCCTGCATGTCATCGACAGTGTCCACAGGAGCGATCAACACGTTCCGTGTGGAGTTGAAAGTCTTTCTTCCAAGCCACTTGGCCAGAACAAGTTTGTTCTTACCGTCGAACAAGTCTTGGAACTGGTTGTACAGATCCACCAACGCCTTCTGGATGTTGTGCAGTACCGCATCGTAGACCGATGGGTTCTTGCTGGCGATGATGGGATCGATCAGCTGAGACTGAGCCAACAGCCTTCGGTAGTACGTGTTGATCTCATCTTCCTCAGGTTTGCCATTCTGGTTCACGACGTAGTCTCGTCGACCACTGGGCATGACCAGGAGGTATCTGAGCATGTAGGTTTTGGTCTTGGCAGATCTTTCGACCAAAGCGATGTTGAACGCGCGCTTGTCAGACTTGGTCCTGGGAAACTGGATCTCCTCGAAGTGCTCCATGAAGAAGCTGTACCCCGTAGAAGCTCCTTCCTCGTTGCTCAGCACAAAGTTCCTGGTCTTCTTGTCCCAGATAGCGGTCTTAGAACCTTCCAGGACAGCCTTGTAGACAGACCCCAGTGAGATCACGGCTTTGTACACCGCAGGGTGCAGCATCTCGTACTTCAGGTCGATATACCCAAAGACACTGTTGCGGCTCTCTGAGCCCACAGCACCGAAGATCTGCACAGAGAACAATCCGTCCTGATGGAAGTTGCTCCCTTGTCCGAAGATCTGCAACTCTTTTATCTGCCCGAACTTAGGCAACTCTTCCTTGTGTATGACCAGCAGGTCAAAGTTAACAGGCATTTTCATGGGGTGTTCCTTATAGATCAAAAAATCCACACCTGATCTAACTTTGGTCAGATGTATAAAACCTGTCATCAACTTAAAAAGGTACGCAATGTCAGAAACCAACAACCCACAGCAACCTACGGAAGCACCATGACAAAACTTACGTTCTGCTCACTCCGCGAAGTGCTTGAAGATGCCAAGGCTTTTGCCGGCACTCTCTGTCCACCAGAGGTGTCCTATATTAGCCCTACATTCGTCCTGTATGTCCCTCTGGACAGCTTTGACAAAGCCAGCCAAGCACTCACTGACATCAAAGCCGGTATTGAGTCAGGAGACATCGACCCGTCTAATCTTTCCATGTCTGACCTCGTTCGTCAACTCAGCGGCAATCCACTGCACAACGTACCTCGATACAGAACCTATATCACCGAACCACCGGGTGATTACGATATTGCTCAGGTGGTATCTGAAATTCCTCACACTGCCTATAGGGTAGAGTTTGGATTTGGTAACAAAGTGTCGGGCGGTTTTATCCGTCGATACAGTCGAACTGGTGAAAACACCTGGACAATCAACCGAGTGACAGAAGAGCTCTGTCCGTCTGACTACTTTCCTCTCCCTACTTGACAACTCAAGATCACACCAGACAGCCTTCTGTGGCTGTCTGGTGGTCTTCATTCATCTTTTCTTTTTGCATGTCTCTAGAGCTCTCTAATGCTCTCTAAACACCACTCACATCTCTGCTCTTTACTCTTGTTTCATTTTCTCTTTATATTCTTATATATAAAACAACAGTACCGGGGGCACCCCGGGCAGAGATAGCCTGGTGGTATAGTTCACTTTATTAGGAATGTGGAAAAAAATCCACAAGAGCAAAACTCGGTATCGATAATTCTTACCACAACAGAGGCGATTTTTTGATCTATCAATACAGGAGTCCATCATGGCTACCAAGAAATCAGGAAAAGAATCAGAAGAGTTCGACATGGGGATGGACTTTGACGACATGGGAGATTTCGATGACATGTCGTTTGACGATGAGGACAGCTTAGGCTCATCAGACAGAAAGCCATCCACATCCACAGTTGCCAAAGAGCTGGGCATGACAGCAGGTGAAGGCTTCCTAGAGGAGCTGGTCACCAAGTCTGCCAAGAACGTTCTCCCTGAGGAGTACGAAGCAGGCTACTACGAAGCCATGGATCTTGCCAACTACGGCAAAGAAGTCTTCGACACCAACAAAGCCAAGCTGACCAAGTCTACCTACAGACTTGGTAAGGAAGTGGCCAAAGCCCTTCCCTTCAAGATCAAGATGCTTGATGACTTCCTGGAAGACAAGGCATCAGAGTTTGAGCAGATGAAGCAGCAGTCTGAGGAGCAGATGCGGAACTCCGCTATCTCTTCAGATCTGGCTTCTATCTTCGACAAACAGATCGAAGTCCAGAAAGCTATCTCAGCTCAAGAGTCGGCTGAGGGTGAAGTCGAGAAGAAAGAACGCATCGTTCAGTCTCAGATGTCCATGGACGTGATGTCGAACATCGACAGGAACACCTCCAGGTACACAGAGTTCACAGTCCAGATCGCTAAGGAGTACTACAGAAAGTCTCTGGAGCTTCAGTACAAGTCTTACTTTGTCCAAGCTGACACTCTGAAGAACATCAAGGATCACTTCAAGGCTTTCAGCATCCAGTTCACCAACATCGAGAAAAACACAGCTCTTCCTGAGTTTGTGAAGCTTCAGAAGACAGAGAGTCTGCAGCAGCTGATCAGAGATCAAGCCACACAGCGTGTCTACGATCAGATGTTCACCAACTCCAAGTTCATGGACACCTTCAAGAAGAAGGCAGCCAGCTATGTGGGTCAGAAGGTAGGTGCCGTCACAGACTCCATGGACACCTTCACCGATATCCTGGGTCAGATGAACTCAGCAGGTGAGATGGGTGGACCCAGTGGTCTGATGATGGGTGTGGACGCTGTAGCCGGTATGGGTGGTGGTCTTCTGGGTGAATACGCAGCTGACAAGATCCCGCAGGACTTGCGGGACAAGATCAAAGGCAACAAGACCATCAAGACAGGCGGCAACATCCTGAGTATGCTGGTCAACTCACCGTCCACCCTTCTGAAAACAGCGCAGCAGATGGTGACACGGAAGAACCGAGAGTTTGAGACCGATGACACCATGTCAGGTCAGCTGGGTCGAGGTATCACCGGTGGACTGGCTGATCTGCTGGGCTCAGTCAACCCTGACAAACCCAACTTGGAACTGAAGACAGAGAACTACCTGTCCCACAACCAGCCGGCCATCTTCGATAAGAAGGTTCACAGGTCACTCACTGAGGTGATACCTCTGTACCTGGCCAGACTGCTGGCGCGCGCTACTGACCTGAACGCCATGTACAGAACCGTCAATCCGGCGGTTGCCAACTACGAAGACTCCGAGCCACTGCTGTACGATTACGAGAAGCGTGGCCTAGATACACGTGAAAGAATCCAGTCTAACCTGGAGGCCAGCATCTTCAAAGGCGCGTCAGCCAAAGACAAAGCCAAAAGCAGCAGCAAAGAGATCTTGGCAAAGATCTCTTCTACAGTGTCGTCTGATAGGACAAGAAACAAGCCTGAAGTCAAAGCGCTGAACAAACTGCTTGGGTCCAAGAGTGCTGAAGAGGCCATGGCCAAGTACATCGAGAAGGCCAGAGAGATCCACGGGGACAAGCTGGACTACGACAAACTGATGAACACCGAAGATGAGCAGAACAAATTGCTGATCAATGATATCAAAGGTCTGAGACCCTTGTTGGACGAGATTAAGAAAGCCAACATTGATACCAAGGCCATGTCTCAGATCTCTGGACGGATGAAGGACTCGAACAGGAAGTACCCCATCGAGGCTGTGAAAGAAATGTTTGCAGGTGCATCCAGGATAGCAAAGTCACAACCCTTGAATCTGATCAAAGACGAAACCGCTGAGATAATCTCAGAAATCTTCTCTCGCTTTGTTTACAGAACAGGACAGTCATTTAGCTTTGAAGGACTGATGACTGGTAGAGATTGGTCTATCCCAGAAAAGTACGAGTCCAATCAGACCGTTCTCGACGCATTCAGTGTCCTTTCTGCCGACCTGAAGAAGATCGACAGAGCTGGGGACACAGAGTCGATTTGGGCCATGAACGCTTTGATCGCGATCACATACAAAAGCGTCACCTCTGGACAGAACACAGATCCATCGGTCTTCCAAACCGTTAAAGACCTGTACCCGGAGATCGTGACACAGAAAGAAGTCAGTATCGAAAACTTGCTTGAAGCCAAGATCGGTGACTTTTCCAACACGCGCTACATGGCGATCTCCGATATTCGTGAACTGACACG
>JAQTZL010000012.1 GCA_028687755.1 Candidatus Nanopelagicales bacterium | reverse complement strand
ACAACGCCATGAACTGAATCTGACGCGCAGAAGGGCGCCGTCCCGAAGAACGACGCCCTCTAACTTTGTCTGTCATCGCAACCCCTGCACTACTCAGGTGTTGCATCGACCCCTAGAACCCAAGATTGCGCCTGGGCCTTAACTTTTGTGTGAGGTGCTAACCGATTTTGACCGGTGCGGCGGTTGCGACCTTGTTGCCAGTCACAGCCTTACAACCTTCAAGCAGTGTGCACATCTGCGATGCGCCTTTCACAGCGAATGACTGTGGCTTTTCGGTATTGCTATACACAACCTGGAATGGCTTGCCACCCTTAGTGAAGTTGCAGGTAGTGGCAGCTTTCTTGCTATTGCAACCATTAAAGGTTGCGCCAACGATCCAGTCCTCAAGTGAGGCATAAGCCTTTGAGCCAGGAGTGTTGTCAAACATCTGGATGCCCCAAAGATCGTTATAGGTTTCCCAGCGGTACCAGTACACGCGTGAGATACCAAGATCAAGCGCGTCAAGGTATGTACGCGCTACCCATGAAGCGGCTTTTTCGCCCTCGATATCAACATCGGGGTTCTTAGGGCCAGGGCCCTTGAGACCGAAGTTATTTTCGGTGTCCCAGAACGGAAGTTTTGGTGCACCTGCTTGCTTCAAAGCCTTCACATAGGCAAGAGCTAACTTGGAGCGATCAAGTGGTGTTCCCAAACTTGCTGGGTAGGTATGTGCACTCCATACGTCTACTGGCCAGCCCTTTGCCTTGAGGCCAGCTAGGAAAGCTGGATAGAACTTCATGAACGCACCACTCAAGCGAGTGCCGGTGCTTGGTGCGACAACCGTTGCGCTTGGATCAATGCGCTTGATGATGTCGTAAGCGCGCTTGGTGAGGTCGGCCATCTCTGAAGCTGAACCAGTCGAGAAAGTTGAAAGGTTTGCTTCATTCCAAGGCTGATATGACGTAATCTTGCCCTTGTAGCGAGTCACAACTGCGGTGACCCACTTGTCCCACCAGCTGAAATCCTTGGGCATGCCTGCGGCACCTGGCACAGGCAAAGCTGCTGGGGAAGGATCGTCACTGGCCCACGCCGGAGTGCCTGCGAGCACCATCAAAATGTCATTGACGCCTTTTGATTGGGATGTGGCTACAGCCTTATCCAACGTGGTCCAGTCAAAGTTGCCTTGGGTCTTCTCAATATTTGCCCAACTGGTTTGGTTGTCCCACAGGCGAAGCGCACCAATTGGCACGGTTGCCCATGAGCCAATTTCAGCATTTTGAATATGCATACCAAACAAACTGGCGGGAATGACTTGACCTTTGAGGCCCTTCACCGCAGATGATGGAGCGGCATTAGCCGCTGGAGCAATGATGGTTGCTGCCAAGGCAGCACTGGCAAGAACTGCAAGTGTGTTTTTCAGACGCATGCGTCCAATAGTCGCATCTTGGGCGGATTTCACGGAAATACGCCACGTGAATTTCCGGTGGCGATCATCACGGTGAGGTCGTCGTTCCAAGGTGCATGACGCAATCGCGTCCGTGCAATGAGCGAGTCCAGCAATTGTTGGGACTGAACGTCCGTAGTTCGTGAAGAGGCACGAACCCATTCCAGAACCTCTTCTTCTCGCGAGACATCTGTGAGTCCATCCGTCGCGGTGAGCAGCATGGCATTTTCCCGAAGCGGAAGTTGGCGCGAAGTCCACGATCCTTTGAGATTGCTGAGTACTGGACCTGTGGGAAGCAGTTGTTCGATGCCTTCATCATTCGCAAGAATCGCAAACGGTGCACCGCATGAGCAGTACTCCACTGAATCCTCAGTAATTACAGCCATGAATAAGGTCAGAAACATTCCAGATTTCCAGCGATGTCGAGCCAAGGCATAGGCAATCTGGGGCAAGTCAACGAAAGAAGCCAATGCAGTCGCCACGATTGCCCGACTTTCAATCGCCATCACGCCAGCCTGAACACCATGCCCGCTGACATCAGCAATTGCTATGGCTCGTGAGCCGTCCTTTCGTTGAGCAGCCCACCACCAATCGCCAGCGATGACACCTTCGACCGGTTGGCAATATCCAGCGACTCCGGCTACCTCATCATGATTGCGATCGAGAGAGTCTCGGACTGCACTGACGGTGGGCGCTTCAAGGGTTAACGCTAAATCGGAGTGTGTAGCGACTTCGATCTGTGCCACGAGTGAACGTCGCAGTTGTTCGGCATCGATTGCGACATCACGAATCTCAATTGGACCATACGGAGAAATAATGTGCTCGTGATTGACTCCGGCAAGATGGAGATCTTTGCGCAACCTGCGCAAAGGCTCACGGACATGAGTGACTAAAACACGCAGAGTTATTCCGATGAGCGTGAGTAACAGCACTGATTCAATGACTACTGAAATCCGCAACGTGCGTTTGGCGCTCGTGACCGCGGAGACAAGCCAGTGATCGGCTTGGTCAAGGTCCGCTGAAATGGCAGTGATATGTAGTTCATCGTCAATCAGTAACCCTATGCAGAGCAGTACAACAACCATTGATATGCAAGCAATCCAGATCGACCAACGTTGCAAACTCACCTGTGCACCCCCGTGCCCGCCGTGTTGCAACAGACCGTAGATGAATTCGGGCCCTAAGTAGGGACTTTGGTCCCCTTTTGGGGGCGCAAATGCCAAACAAAGCGCAATAGCGTTACGGCATACACCAATGTGTGAAGAGGCGACATGAATCTTGATCTAGCCCGCTGGCAATTTGCGGTCACCACCGTTTACCACTTCTTCTTTGTGCCGATCACTCTTGGCACTGTCTGGTTTGTGGTGGGCTTTCAAACAGCTTGGTACCGGACCGGTAAAGAGAAGTACCTCAAACTGACGAAGTTCTTTGGAAAACTCTTTCTCATTAACTTTGCCATGGGTGTGGTCACCGGCATTGTTCAGGAATTCCAATTCGGAATGAACTGGTCGGAGTACTCACGCTTCGTGGGCGATGTCTTCGGAGCACCGCTGGCAATGGAAGCGCTGCTGGCATTCTTCTTAGAATCAACATTCTTGGGATTATGGATCTTTGGTTGGGATCGCTTACCAAAGAAGTTGCACCTTGCCACCATCTGGGCAGCAGCAACAGGAACGTTGTTGTCGGCATTCTTCATTCTTGCCGCGAACTCGTGGATGCAACACCCCGTCGGCTATGAGATTAGTGTCGATACAGGGCGAGCAGTTCTCACGGACATTGGCGCCGTACTTTTCCAAAACACTTCAGTACTCGCATTCACACATACGATTTTCGCTTCCTTCTTGGTCGCAGGAGCATTCGTCGCGGGTATCAGTGCCTGGCATTTATCCAAGGGTAAAAATGTTGAGGTGTTCCGAAGTGCTGTGAAAGCTGGGGCGTGGGTCATTCTGGGCGCAGCCGTGGCTGTTTCAATCTCTGGAGACCTGGATTCGAAACTCATGGTCGAGCAACAACCAATGAAAATGGCTGCAGCTGAGGCGCTATATGAATCGACAAGTTCAGCACCATTTTCGATCCTGAGCATTGGAGATGTCTCTGGCCAGAATGCCACTCGAATTATCGAGGTGCCGGGCCTACTTTCCTTTCTGTCGACAGGATCATTTGATGGCAAAGTCGAAGGCATCAATGACATTCAGGCGCAATACGTTGCTCAATATGGCCCAGGCAACTACGTGCCTTATGTCCCTGCGACGTACTGGGGCTTCCGTTTGATGATCGGCCTTGGCATGATCTCTGCGCTTTACGCCCTGTGGGTGTTGTGGCGCTTTCGCGGCGGTCGCACCGTTCAGAGCAAGACCTTTGCGTGGATCAGCGGGCTCATCACCCTCTTCCCACTCTTTGGAATTTCCGCTGGCTGGATCTTCACTGAAATGGGACGTCAACCTTGGATTGTGTTCGGTATGCAAAAAACTGCCGATGCGGTCTCACCGTTAGTGACATCAACTGAGGTATGGATTTCCTTTATCGGTTTCACGCTGATTTATGCAGTCCTGGCGATCTTTGAATTGCGATTGCTCTTGAAAGCAATCAAGGCAGGTCCGCCTGAAATCGCTACTGAGGATCCTTTTGAGGATTCCAAGAACGATTCCGACAAGCAGCTCTACTTCGCTTACTGAGTTTGGATTGAGGAACTGACATGGATCTTGTAACCGTCTGGTTCATTCTGGTCGCAGTGCTGTGGATCGGCTATTTCGTTCTCGATGGCTTCGATCTTGGCGTGGGTATGTTGTTGCCCATCATCGGGAAGAACGACGTCGACCGTCGTGTCATGGTCAACACTATTGGTCCAGTCTGGGATGGCAATGAGGTGTGGTTGCTCACTGCAGGTGGAGCAACCTTCGCTGCTTTCCCGCTTTGGTACGCCACGATGTTTAGTGGCTACTACCTTGCACTGTTCCTCATTTTGCTCGCGTTGATCCTTCGTGGAGTGGCTTTTGAATACCGTGGCAAGAAAAATGATGTGAAGTGGCGCCGAAATTGGGATGCTGCAATCGTCGTTGGATCCGTGGTCCCGGCGCTCCTATTTGGTGTGGCTTTCGGAAATATCGTTGGTGGGTCACCAATTGATTCAATTTCCAACAATGCTGCTGATGCAGGAACCTTTAACTACGTAGGTAATTTCTTTGATCTCTTGAACCCTTTCTCACTCGTCGTCGGATTGATGACCCTGACCGTTTTCGCAACGCACGGAGCAATATTTCTTGCACTGAAAACGTCAGGTCCCGTTCGCCAGGCTGCTCGAGGTGCGGCCTTGAAGATCGGCATCATTGCCGCAGTGTTCGCCGTCGTTGCCCTGCTTTGGGCACAGACCTTCAGCGAGCGCGTAGCGGTTACTCTTCCGCTGGTTCTCGTAGCTGCGGTGTTGTGGCTCGGAGGGTTGGCTGCAACGCTGCGTCAGCGCGATGGCTGGGCATTCATTCTGAGCGCTGCCACAATCATATTTGCCGTTGCCGCATTGTTCTTGGGTCTGTATCCAAACGTCATGCCAAGCAATATTGATCCGGCCTTCAACCTGACGGTCTTCAATGCATCGAGTCAGTCGTACACCCTCACGGTGATGACCATCGTCGCGCTGATCATGACTCCGCTCGTGCTGCTGTACCAAGGTTGGACCTATTGGGTATTCCGCAAGCGCCTGACCTCGGAGATGATCCCACGCTGAGCTCATTAGTGCTCAGCTCACGAATCGACGAGAATACGTAAGTGAGACCTGTTGACCCGCGCCTGTTTCGATACGCAAAGAGTTCGCGCCGCTTTCTGATTGCAGCGATCATCATCGGGGTCGTCACAGCGATCGTGGTCATCGTGCAAGCGCGATTGCTTTCTGGTGTCATTGTGGATGTCAGTTCAGGGGGCGCCACATGGAGTCAGATTTCAACTGCCGTCTTATGCCTTGGTTTGGTGTTTGTGATCCGTGCGCTACTGCACTGGGGAGCGGAGTTGGCGGCATTTCGTTCTTCAGCAGTCGCAAAGCAGGAGTTGCGCGCCGCGGCAATAGGTCAGATTTTGAAAGCCGGCCCTTATGGCCCTGCGGGCACTGACCCAGGAGAAACAAGCACGTTACTTACTCGTGGCATTGATGGGCTTGATGCCTATTTTGCTAAGTACCTGCCGCAGTTGATTTTGGCAGTTGTGGTTCCTCTGGCAGTGCTGGCAACCTTGCTCGGTGCGGACATATTGAGCACGGTGATCATTGCCATCACGATTCCGTTGATTCCCCTGTTTATGGCACTCATCGGGATGTACACCAATTCCAAAGTAGAACGTCAATGGAAAACATTGGGTCGACTTTCGGGTCACTTCCTTGATCTCGTTGCTGGCTTGCCAACACTCAAAGCTTTCGGGCGTGCTCATGCACAAGAACGAGCCATTCGCGCGATTGGCGAGGAATACAGACGTTCAACAATGAGCGTTCTACGTATTTCCTTTCTCTCATCTCTCGCGCTGGAACTTCTCGCCACACTGTCCGTTGCTTTGGTTGCCGTGTCTGTTGGCTTACGACTTGCCGAAGGCCAGATCGCCTATCGCACTGCTCTCTTTGTACTTGTGTTGGCACCTGAGGCTTATTTGCCCTTGCGACTTGTTGGGCAACAGTTTCACGCAGCGGCAGAGGGTTTAGGTGCAGCGGAGAAAATCTTTGCGTTGATTGGTGATGAAGAACCAGTTGAATCATCGAAGTCGAAAATCACGGAACCGATTACTGCTCTAGTTGTTGACGCAGTCTCGGTGAAGTTTGGCGAGCATCAGGCTCTCGCCCCGGTCTCGTTCATCGCTCGTGCGGGAAGCATTACGGCCATAGCCGGGCCTTCTGGCGGCGGCAAGAGCACACTTCTCGCATCGATTATGGGTTTTGTTACTCCAGTAACTGGAAGCATTTGGATGGAAGGTGGTCAACGCCATGGGATCGTTAACACTGATCATGAAGATTGGTTCGGTCATATTGGATGGGTTCCACAACACGCGTCCTTAATATCAGCGGATCTCACACCACAAGCATCACTGCGAGAGCTACTTACGCTTGGTGTATCCAATGCGACAGACGATCAACTTGTCTCGGTGCTGGGCGACGTTGGGCTCAATCAAGAGTTTCTTGAAGTGAACAACGGTCTTGATCGTCAGATTTCAGTGCACAGCAGCGGTGTTTCAGTCGGACAAGCACAGCGCATTGCATTGGCACGGGCCTTGGTTCGTAGACCAAGAATCTTGCTCCTTGATGAACCAACTGCTGCACTCGATGCGGCGAGCGAACATAATGTTCTTGAAGCGCTGCGTAAGGAAGCAGCCCGAGGTGCAATCGTGATTGTTGTAGCCCATCGCCCGGCAATGCTTGAGATTGCTGACACGGTTGTCTGGGTCGGTGATCACTCATGACTTCACGTAAACCGGTGCGAAACCTCTGGCGTGCAATGCGGGCTCAACGTGGTGAGTTAAGCGGCGCAATTGTTCTGGGATTTCTTGCATCAGCCAGCGCTGTAGCACTCCTTGCCGCTGCAGGATGGTTAATCGCGACTGCAGCAGGTGCTCCACCCGTGTTAACTCTCACGGTCGCGGCAGTCATGGTTCGTGCCTTCGCACTCGGACGTGCGGTGTTTCGCTACTTCGAGCGCCTTGCTGGTCATGACGCAGCCTTTCGAGGCCTTGTGGGTTTGCGCGTATCGGTCTTCACGCAACTTGAGCGACTTGCACCAGCGGGTTTGACGCATTTTGGTCGCGGAGATCTGCTGACTCGACTCATCGGCGATGTCGATTCAGCTGTTGATTTGCCGTTGCGTGTTGTGCTGCCCTGGTCGCAAAGCATCTTGGTCATGCTTGGCACCGTTGCTTTTCTGTGGTGGCTGATGCCTGGTCTTGCGGCGGTCATGGTGTGTTCTGGAATTCTCGGATTGGCTTTGGTGCCGCTATTAATCGCAAGGGTCACTGCGCGAGCGGAAGCACAAGTCGCGCCTCAACGCGCTGAACTCGCCAGTTCTCTAGTCACGGCATTCTCAGCAGTTGCTGATCTCAATGCGTTTGAAGCCTCTCCTCGGGCTGTTACACAGTTGTCGAAGATTGATGCAGAACTCACGGCGTTAAGTCAAAAATCAGCAGCGGGGCTCGCTCTCGGTGGAGCACTGATCACCTTGATCCAGGGGATCACCGTTATCGGCATGATTTGGGCAATTACTCCTGCGATCACCGCGGGGGATGTAAGCCCAGTGTGGATTGCAGTAGCGGCCCTACTTCCACTCGCTGTGTTTGATGTGTTGGCTAACTTGCCAAGTGCTGCCGCTGCGGTACCTCGCGTTCGAGGAAGTGCAGAGCGCATTGAGGAACTCAATGATTTGCCACCGCCAGTCACGACACCTGCGAAACCAGCGGTATTGCAACGGGGCTTTCAAGGGCTCCAAATTCGCGACTTGAATGTGTGGTGGCATCAGGGTCAAACCCCTGCACTGACCAACGTGAGTTTTGAGTTGGCGCCTGGCGAGCAGCTCTACATCGTGGGTCCAAGCGGATCCGGAAAATCCACTCTGGCAAATGTCCTGATGGGGTTCCTCTCGTACTCAGGATCAGTCCGCATGAATGGCACGGAACTGCGTGATGTAGATCCAGATGTGTTACGTGAGCACGTGGGACTCTTGGCACAGCGTGCTCATATGTTCAACACCACAATTGAAGAGAACATCACCTTGGGTCGACTCGAAATTTCTGAGGAGGCAGTGAACAGAGCCATCGGTGGTGCGCATCTTGAAGGATTTGTGGCGCGTTTACCTCAGGGAGTTCGATCACCAGTTGGCGCTTTTGGAACCTCAATCTCAGGTGGAGAAGGTCAACGTCTAGCGTTAGCGCGACTCACGGTAGAACCGCGAGAGTTCGTCATTCTCGACGAACCTACTGAGCACTTGGATGCACAATCAGCTCGCGCGGTGGAGTTGGCGCTTGTATCTCAATTTGCACAATCCACTGTGCTCACGATCACGCATCATCTACTCGCAATCCCTGATGATGCTCATGTCATAGAGCTGATGGATGGTGTCGTGACATCGCAGGGAACGTGTCGGGAACTTCGTGCTGGTTCAGGTTGGTTTTCCGAGCAATGGCGGTCGCAAAATGAAGTTGCACTCGTTTCCTCCGGAAAACTCTTCGATCGATGAGCATGCGAGCAATGGCTCAAGGCATGATGGGAATGTGATGGACAAGACGGACTCGGGGCTCTTTGCTGCTTTCGTTGGCATTGCTGGTGGGCTTGAACTTGCATCGACCCTGCGACGAATAGTTCAGGAAGCTGTTGAACTGACGGATTCCACATACGGGGCTCTCGGCGTTTTGGGCATCGATGGCGAAGTAACGGAGTTTATTCATGTTGGCCTTGATCGTGAGATTGCTGAAAATCTCGGTCAACCTCCCCAAGGAAAAGGAATTCTCGGTGTGATTATTGAGGATCCAGTTGCTTTGCGATTGGAAGATCTCAGTGCGCATCATGCATCAGTTGGGTTTCCACCCGGTCATCCACCGATGCACAGCTTCCTTGGAGTTCCGGTACGTGTGGGTGGTTCCGTTTTCGGTAACTTGTACCTCACGGAAAAGCGTGGTGGTGCATTTTTCACGGAGGAAGATGAGCGTCTTGTCGAAGCACTTGCTGCGGCAGCTGCCGTAGCAATTGAGAATGCGCGCTTGTATGAATCAAGTCGTCGACGTGAGGAATGGCAGCAAGCCGTTGCAGATATCGCTACTGCAGTGCTCTCATCAGTGGATGGTGAGGAAGTAATCCCACTTTTGGCACATCACGCTCGAGCGATTTCTGGCGCGGATGCATGTGTTGTCGCGCTGCCAGATAGCACTGGACAACTCATCGCAGAAGTAGTCGAGGAGTATGACGCCTACAAGATATTCCGATCACCTGATCCGCGTTGGGCAGTGCACAGGAGTCGTCAGCGCACATTGCGTTCGCCCGCCTTTGATGGACTTGCACAGGAGTGGATTGGCCGAGAGATTCCGGTGCACTCACTGCTTCATGAGGCAATGAAACAGAAACAGACCTTGCGTCAAACTGGTGCACTTTTGAATATCGATCAACCGCGCACGTTCGGTTCGATAGTTGCGATTCCCATGGTGAGTGATGATGAAGCCATAGCGGTGTTTGCGCTTATCTGGGATATAGACGTCATGAATCCAAATCCAGATGCGTTGAAATCTGTGGAAAGTTTTGCCGCACAAGCGGCCGTGACACTCGTGCTTGCTGAATCGCAACGTGAACACGAACGTCTGGCGATTTATGAAGATCGCGATCGTATTGCGCGCGATTTACACGACTTGGTTATCCAGCGTTTATTCGCAACGGGAATGTCGCTGCAGGGTACATTGCGATTGGGTGATGTCAGCGAAGGGGTGGAAGACCGCATCTCGCGAGCCGTCGATGAACTTGATGAAACCATTCGTGAAATCCGTCAAACAATCTTTGCCCTTCATGAACCAACAAGCGGCCCCGCTTCTGGAGTTCGCGGTCGGGTATTACGCGAAACAGCTCAATCTGGTGCACTGCTTGGCTTTGATCCTTCAGTGAGATTCGTTGGTCCGGTAGATTCACTCGTGAGCGACCGAATAAGTGAACATCTCATCGCTGCACTCCGTGAGGCTCTGTCTAACGCTGTGAAGCATGCGCAAGCAAATCGGATTGATGTGATGGTTGAAGTTGATCCGGCAACAGTGGTGTTAATGGTTACCGATGATGGTGTCGGCATCTCTCCAACTGGCCCATCGCGCCGTTCAGGTGTCGCCAATCTTTCCGCAAGAGCGCAAGAGTTAGGCGGTTCATGCCTTATGGAACGCGCGGCAGAACATGGAGGTACGCGCTTGGTTTGGCGAGTGCCTCTTGACTGATGGTCAGGAGTGCTTGTGTAGGTCTTCTGCAGCCATGCGAGCGGCAAGAGCGGCTGCTTGTGTTCTACGTTCCATGCCCAATTTTGCAAGCAAGCTAGATACATAGTTCTTTACTGTTTTTTCAGCGAGGTGCATTGCCTCACCGATTTGTCGGTTCGTAAGTCCGTCACCGATGAGAATCAAAATCCTGCGCTCTTGGTCCGACAACCCCTGCAGCCGCTGATCCTGATGTTCACCTTGGCGCAAACGGTCTAGCACGCGCTGCGTTGCCGTGGGGTCGAGCAATGATTTCCCGGATGCGACATCACGGATTGCAGACATTAAGTCGTTTCCGCGAATTTCTTTTAACACGTATCCCGAAGCACCCGCCATGATCGCGTCAAAAAGCGCTTCATCATCGGCGTAGGAGGTGAGCATCAGACAGCGGACATCGGGGAGATCAGAGCGAATGTCTCGGCATACTTCAACACCAGTTCCATCTGGCAGTCGCACATCAAGTACAGCAACGGTTGGGCGAGATGCAGGAATTCGTGTTAACGCTTCGGCTTTAGTCGAAGCCTCTCCGACAACTTCCATGTCGCTTTCCAAATTAATGAGATCTGCAAGTCCGCGCCGCACAATTTCGTGATCGTCGAGGAGAAACACTCGGATTGGTTCAGTCGGGCTCGCCATAGATGCCATTGTGCCCTAGGACGTGATCGCCATTTTGGCAAGGAGTCGGCCGGCGAGTTCAGCGTCGCCGTCAATCTTGAGTTCAGCCTTCAGGGCGGCATCGTTGGAACGACCTGTAAGGAGTGGAAGAAGTACGCCCCACGCACCCTCAACCACAACAGTCGGAGTCTGATCCGCAGTCAGATTCGCCCGACCGTCATCATCGATATTGACTTGCGTGGAGAGCGTAAATGGAGAGGTAATGCGTATTTCTAACGCGGAGCCGATTGGTGCTTGGACGGTTTTCGCCCAGGCTATTGGCAGCATTTCCATTAATGACTGCGCCGAAATCTGTGCCGCTGGGCTCTCGAGCCCACCTGGTTGGCCGATGGCAGTGCGGATATCTTGGCCGTGAACCCAGGTGTCATTGATGCGCATCTCAAATGATTTTTGCAGAGTCCAGTCAGTGCCAGTAGGCCCCTTGACGAGTGATGTGAGGTCATGGGAACCAGACATCAATTGAGTTTGACGTTGGGCGATGACCTCATCAAATTCATCGAGTAACTCCGCCAGGTTGTGGTTTCGGCGACCATCAACACCAACTTCAGTCACGCGACCTGAACGCCCTAGTTCTGGAAGTGATTCCCAGTCGGGTTCGTGGTCCATAGGTGGCTGCCCTGACATCAACCATTCGATGTCGATGATGTGGGCGAAAATATCTTGCACGTTCCATGCACTACACCCAGTGGGCAGAGCAAGTTGCTCAGGTGCCAGATCGGCGACGATCTCTCGCACTTCCAGACTGGCCGATAGCCAAGCAGTGAAGAGATCGTCGAAGGTAAGAGAGGAATGCATGGTGCGAACATTAACCGCAATTGATGGGTTGCACTTAGGCTTTGGTGATGCCAGTGAACGTTGCTTTAGTGCAGCTAGATGTTTCCAGCCGAGAGTCAGTTACTGCTCGCATCGCTCGAACAGTCGAGCTCATCAATGAAGCAGCACAAACAGCAGATGTGGTTGTGCTGCCAGAGCTATGGCACGTAGGCGCCTTCGACATTCCTGCGGCTGCGCAATTCGCCGAGTCTGCAAGAGGCCCACTAGTGACATTGATGAGTGAATTAGCAGCAAGCAACGGAATCTGGTTACACGCGGGCTCTTTTGCCGAACGAGATACTTCCGGAAATCTCTACAACACAAGTGTGCTTATTGATCCAAATGGGGAAGTCATTGCGACCTATCGCAAAGTGCACCTCTTTGGTTTTGATTCCGGTGAGGCGGCTGTGCTCACTGGGGGCAATGAACTTGCTGTTGTGCAAACTGTGCTGGGAAGTACGGGTTTGAGTACGTGCTATGACCTCCGCTTCCCCGAACTTTTCCGACTCCTTGGTCAACGCCATGCCACAACCGTGATCGTCAGTTCCGGCTGGCCAGCGGCGCGTATTGAAGCTTGGAATGTTCTCGTTCGTGCGCGCGCAATTGAAAATCAATGCTGGGTCATTGCATGTAATGAAATTGGTGTGCAAGGTGATGTGGTTTTGGGTGGATATTCCCAGGTTGTGAATCCCCAAGGCGATGTCGTTGCCATGGCTGGAAGTGACGAGTGCATTCTTTATATAGATGTTGACCCAGAAATGCCATTGCGCGTTCGCGAGGAGTTTCCCGTGCTGCGAGATATTCGTATTACTGGTTCAGTCATGAATTGAAATCTTTCGCAAGCCCAATCACGACAACCGGGTGAGCTGAAGGCTCAAGCCACTGAAGTAGGGCACGCATGACATTTCTTTGCATACTCACGCAACCGGCTGTAGGGATGCCTTTTGAGACGTGCAGAAAAATTCCGCCACCCCGATGAATATTTGCATGCGATGTTGCTCGATTCACGCCATCGTGGCCTTGAGCGATCGGGCCTGGAGGTTGATTAAAGCTCGTGGTGATGACGTAGTCATATTGCGGACCTAGCTGCCACAGATGTTCAACGTATTTCCCGTACGTTGCCCAGGTTCGGTCAACGCTTTGAAATACGTTGTAGGTACTAGGAACCTTGGGGTTATAGGTCCAGGCATCGTTGTGATCAACGCGCGTATACGCCATTTGGGTGCCGGGATTAGTTTTGCGACCAAAGGCTGTGAGAAGGTCAAACGTGCCCATGGGGGTAGTGCCACTTGACTGCACTCGCGCGACACCCGGTACCAACCCTGATCGCCCTAAAAATACTGCAGCGGGTGACTGAATCAAATCCCATTGACCATTGACTCGTTGATACGCGCGAAGCGTGCCTACCGTTGCGGATCGGTGGGTTGCGGTGACAACGACAACTTGATCGCTCGTAGTTATGGCGTTTAGCCATTGAAGCTGTTGTGCCTCTGCTGGTGTTTCTAAGAATGCAATAGGTATCGCGAGGGCAACGAATATCGCGGCAACTCGCTTGATCATTGGGAGTTGTGTTTGTCGTATTCAGCCAAGCGTGCAAGACGCTCGTTGTAGGCATTCATTTCCGCATTGCCATCCCGATCGGCTTGCCTATCGTTGCGCTTGGATTCCCGGTCATCATTTCTAGCCCATTGGATAGCAATGATGATCATGACAAGCACGGTTGGAATTTCTGCGAGAGCCCAAGCGATTTGGCCGCCCGTTTCAGAATCCGCAACTAGATCAGTCACCCACGGCGGACGAACGATTGAATACCACTCTGGTGCCAAGGACAGATCCGTACTCATCATCAGAATCACGGCGAAGAAGCCATGGACCGAAATTGCCATGAGCAGCAACATGAAACGGCCCCAGTACGGCAAAGGTTTTGGCCTTGGGTCGATGCCAATCACGATCCAGTAAAAAAGATACCCGGCGAAAAGAAAATGCATTTGCATATAGATGTGACCAACGTGGCTACCCATCAACCATCCAAATGCTGGCGTCAGGTAAAGGCCGTACAAACCAATAACGTAAATGAAGAACACATAAAACGGATTCGTCAAAATCTTTGTTGGCCAACTGTGCAAAAACCACACCAGCCATTCGCGTGGCCCACGGTCGTTGCCATGACTTGGCTTAATTGCACGCAATGCCAGAGTTGCGGGTGCACCCAGTACCAACAGAATTGGTGCAAGCATTGCCATGGTCATGTGCTCTGTCATGTGCAATGAAACGGAAACTTGTGAGTACATCGCGATACCTGAATTCGTGCACCAGATCACGACGCCAATCCCCAATAGCCAGGAAACGGTTCGACCTATTGGCCATTTGTCGCCACGGCTACGTAGGCGGGCGACGCCAAAGCAGTACAAGCCGGCTGCGATCAATGAACCTGTGAAGAACAGGGGATCAAGACGGAACCCAAGCATCACCGAGGAGATCGTTGGCGCTGGCGGATAACCAAAGCCAAGGAGACTCTCACCAAGCGAACTGAATTGCGTTTCAATTCGAGGGGGCGCAGATGAAGCCAGAGCAACGCCAAGTGCAATTGCAATACCCATTGCCAACAATTCAAGCGATGCCACGCGAGCAAATACCCATGTGCGGCTGGTCGATAACGAATTGGAAATTCTCGAGCGAATGATCCAGGCAATGGTTCCCAGTGCGATGAGTACGATCAATTTTGCAACGGTGATTTGACCATATCCAGTTGTGATCAACTGTGAAATTGAATCAAGGCGGGTATAGGCATTCGCGAGTCCACTTACTGCAACCAAGATAAATGCAACAAGGGCGATCGAAGAAAACCGTTGGACTGCTTTGTGAATAGGGAAGTCTTTGCGTGCCGCATGAATTGCGAGTGCGAGTAAGCCGCCGATCCATAAGAATGCGCCAAGCACGTGGGCAATGCCTGCTGTAAGTGCCAGAGCGTGGTCACCTAAACCCGCGCCGTGTCCACCCAATGATGGAAGTGAGGCTGCAACTAGCCCGACAACTAGCCAGCTGAGTGCAGCGCCTGTTGTCGCGCTGACCAAGGCGCCAACACCGATGACGAGGGCGAGTACTGAGACCGCCACAAGTGCACGTGTCAGGGGTACCTCGTTGGCGAAGGTACCGATGACCTGAGGGTTAAACACTTCACTGAGTGGTAGCCCGAGGATGTTTGCCAAGGCAAAGATCATTTGGGTGATGGCCAAGAACGCCCAAATAAAGGCAGCGATGGCTGCACGCATGAGGTCACGGCGACCAGCGGGCGAGACCACCCCGCCCTTACCGGCCGGATCCAAGATGCTTGCGGCCAGGAGCCAACCAATCGTGGCGATAGCGGCGAGATCTGTGAGGAGTCGAAGGATTGGGGTTCCCCAGACCACCAGGGCGCCCGGGTCGGGTAGCCCAGGGGCTGGAACGGAGTAGGAGCCCCCGGAAATCACGAGGGAAACCATCAAGACACTCACCATCGCAATGACCAAGGAAACTGCCACCAAACCCAAGGGGGTCGAAGGTGTTTTTACGGTGGGCTTGGTCATTCCTGATGCTCCTGATGCACCCCTTGACCTTACGCCGAACCCTCGCATTGTTGCGAGGGGATGGGGCAAGGTCACATATTGGGCAATCCACCTCCCGCCAATACAAGCCGCATTCGACACAATGGGTCCATGACCTCCCGTCCGTGGCTGCGCTCGGTGACCCCGATTGCACCCCCAAAGGCGCTCAACCCCAAGGTCCGGTTTTTGCTCTACGCGGGGCTTGTGACCGGGATTTGGTCTGGCCTGTTGAGCCTGATCGTGTTTGGGATCGCTGTGCTCTGCGGTGTGCCTTTTGATGTCAGTCGATCGCAAGATGCAGACCCCACGTCATTGTCATGGGTATTCGTACTCCTCATGCCGGTGGCTGTCGCACTTGTTGGAGCACTCTTGTCAGGTCTAACCCTTGGTCGTCGTTTTGCAAAACGAATCGTGTTTTGGATAGGGACTCTGATTGCTCTGGTGTCACTTGCAGGACCGATCATGCAGCCGGAATCCGTGCTTTGGTCAACACGAGTGTTGCTGATCGTGATGCATGTCATCACGTGGTTCTTAGTGGTTCCTCAACTTGCCCGAATCGTGGGTGATTCCGAGCCACGCAATAGTGAGATTCGAACTTTTGATCTTGGCGTGAGCGCATGAGCACAGACATGAAGCAGCGCTCAAGGCTAACTGCAGCCTTCGTTGCATTACGACCACGACAGTGGCTCAAGAACGTTTTAGTTTTTGCGGCACCGTTAGCAGCCGGTTCAGTTTTCGAAGTTGACGTGTTCTGGCCAACAGTGGGCGCCTTTATTGCATTTTGTTTAGTATCGAGTTCAACATACTTAATCAATGACCTACGAGATATTAAGAATGATCAGCAGCATCCAATAAAGCGTTTTCGCCCGATTCCCGCAGGAGAACTTTCCCCAGCAGTAGCAACGGTTATGGCCGCAATGCTGGTTGTGGCTTCAGGAGTTCTCGCGTTTGCGATTAGGCCAGAGCTCGCAGGTGTCATCGGGATCTACTTTGTCTTCACGCTTTCGTATTCACTTGGGTTAAAGCATGAGCCAGTCATTGAACTTGCGCTGCTCTCCATGGGCTTCCTTTTGCGGGCCGTCGCCGGCGGTGTTGCATCAAATCTTCCTATCTCGCAATGGTTCTTAATTGTCGCTGGTTTTGGATCCCTGTTCATGGCAGCAGGTAAGCGCTATTGCGAGCTTGCTTGGCTAGAAGCAGCTGCTGACGATCAGCCGAAAGTTAAGCGCAAGAGCCTTGAGGGTTACACCTTGAGTTATTTACGATTTGTCTGGGGAACTGCGGCAGCGGTAACCATCACGGCATATTGCTTGTGGGCATTTGAAGTAGGTGCGGCACCATCAACCCTGCCCTGGGCACAATGGTCAGTGCTCCCTTTCGTTTTAGCCATCTTGAGATACGCAGTGGGCATCGATAAAGGTAAAGCCGAAGCACCCGAAGATGCCGTACTGCACGACAAGGTGTTGCTGATTCTTGGCTTTGCTTGGATCGTGCTCTTTGGTCTCGGCGCGTTGGGAGTTTGAAATGACACAGTCACTCTCGCTCACTCACGGTGAGCAACTTCTTACTGGTTGGGGTCGCACCTGCCCAAGTTCTGCACGAGTCACTGAGTGCTCATCGGTTGAGCAAGTACAGGTAGCCATTCGTGCGGCCGGGCCACGTGGCGTTCTAGCCCGCGGATTGGGGCGTTCTTACGGCGATGCGGCTCAAAGCGGTGGGGCAACAGTCCTGAATTTGCGGGCGATGAATTCCATTTCATATGACGCGAAAGCGGGAACTATCACCGCTGGTGCAGGCGCAAGCCTGGATGCGATCATGCGCGCGACAGTCCCGCAAGGTGCATTTGTACCTGTAACTCCGGGCACTCGCATGGTCACAGTTGGTGGAGCCATTGGCGCCGATGTGCATGGCAAGAACCACCATGTTGATGGAACCTTCGGATCGCACGTGAAGTCATTGACTCTTGTTGATGGCGCTGGCGAAGTGCGTGAGCTAACCCCTGAAGGCGCAACTCAAGAACAGTTTTGGGCAACTGTTGGTGGCATGGGGCTCACGGGCGCCGTCACACAGGCAACTTTTGATGTCATCCCGGTCACGAGTTCACTGATCAGCGTTGATACCGAGCGTGTGAACGATCTTGATGAAGTGATGTCGAAGATGGTCGCAGGCGATAATAAATACCGCTACACCGTTGCATGGATCGACACTGTTTCACCAAGTGGTCGAGGGGTAATTACCAGCGGAGACCATGCTCCAATAGAGCAACTGAATGCAAAGCAGAAAAGTGAAGCACTCGCGTTTGATCCCAAAGCGATCGCCACAGCGCCTTCAATCATTCCGGGTGGGTTGTTGAACAAACTCACCATTCGCGCATTCAATGAAGCGTGGTTCCGCAAGGCACCAAAGTCGCGCACTGATGAACTTCAATCGATTGGCGCCTTCTTCCATCCACTGGATGGTGTTGCTGATTGGAATCGAATCTATGGGCCTCGGGGCTTCCTGCAATATCAATTCGTGGTGCCTGATAGCGCCGGACACCTCATTCGCACTGCACTAGATCGGCTACGCGAAGTTGGTGCACCGAGTTTCCTCACTGTGCTGAAGCGATTCGGCGCTGCAAATCCTGCGCCATTGTCTTTTCCGCAAGCAGGTTGGACACTTGCCGCAGATGTGCCTGCAGGCATTGATGGGCTAGGTGCTGCTCTGGATGAGTTGGATGAGCTTGTCGCGAATTCAGGAGGGCGTCTGTATTTGGCAAAAGACTCTCGTCAGTCACCACAAATATTTGCACGGACCTATCCACGGTTAGGTGAATGGCAAAAGGTTCGAGATGCTCTAGATCCGCAAGGTGTATTCACATCAGACCTTGCTCGCAGACTTTCTATTTAGTACGTCACTTATAAAGGGGAACACATGAACGACGCTCTCGGTGAACCACAGTCAGTACTCGTACTGGGAGGATCCAGTGAGATTGCATTGGCAACCGTTAAGGCGCTGCCACACCGCCGCCTGCGTCGCGTAATTCTTGCTGCGCGCCCTTCAGCTGCCCGTGACCTTGCAGTTTCGACATTGACCGCCGAAGGTATTTCAGGAGTTACGGCTGTTGACTTCGATGCCAAGAGCACGGATTCACACAGCGCTTTTATTAATGAAATCTTCGATGCAGGAGATATCGATATCGTGCTGTTGGCGTTCGGTGTTCTTGGTGATCAAGAGGCTGCCGAAGCAGATCCTGCTCTGGCTGTAGAAATCGCAACAACGAACTACACAGGTGCCGTAAGTATTGGCCTTCACGTTGCTCGTCGATTGCGTATACAAGGGCATGGTTCACTCGTTGTGTATTCAAGTGTTGCCGGTGACCGCGCTCGTCGTTCGAACTTCATCTACGGTTCAACGAAAGCTGGTCTCGATGCCTTCGCGCAAGGGCTCGGTGATGCACTGCACGGAACTGGTGCTCATGTGCTCGTTGTTCGCCCGGGAATGGTGCGTACAAAGATGAGTGCGGGATTACCTGAAGCACCAATGACAACCGATGCCAGCGTAGTTGCTGACATCGTGGTGAAGTCGTTGCGTAGGGGCAAGGAAACCGTATATGCGCCTGGTCCTTTGCGCTTTGTGATGGCGGGTCTTAAGTCAATGCCACGATCGGTATTTCGCAAGCTTCCTCGGTAAGGCTTCGATAAGCATGATCCCTTTGTGATCTTGCTTACTATGCGGGTTACTTTCGCAAAGGCTTGAGCGCCCGTGTGTGCTTCGTGCCAAACTGCGAATATGTCGCAATCAGCTCACCTGGGTCACCCACGCCGGTGGCTAGTGCTGATTGTGTTGTGTCTTGTACTGGTGACAGTCACGATGCAGGTGTCAATTCTGAATACTGCACTACCTACCTTGGTGCATGAACTTGATGCATCGGATTCACAACTTCAATGGATCGTGGATGCCTACATCGTGGTGTTGGCAGGGCTCACGCTGACCGGCGCAGCAATTGGTGACAAGTACGGCCGAAAGAAAGCGTTGCTCCTGGGTCTAGTGCTCACAATGATCACTATCGGTGGAGCTTCAATGGCTACCGACCCAACTCAATTAATAGTGTGGCGCGCATTGATGGGCGTGGGAGCTGCACTCACCATGCCAGCAACACTGTCGATCTTGGTTGATGTGTTTCGCGAGAAGAAGGAACGCCGAAAGGCCATCGCCTACTGGTCGCTGATGAATGCAATCGGTTCCTTCATCGGGCCGATCACGGGAGGCTTACTTCTGGCTTGGTTCAGTTGGCAAGCGTGCTTCATCGTGAACCTGCCAGTGCTCGCTATCACCGTGGTGTTGTGTGCGCTCCTAGTTCCGGATTCATATGACCCGGACACTGCACGCTTTGATTTACTCGGAGCCCTCTTTTCTACGGTTGCGCTGGCAACCCTCATTTGGGCAGTGATTGAAGCTCCTGGCCACGGGTGGACGAGCCCACCAATCCTTGCTGGCTTCGCAGTTGGATTCCTGTTCGCCTTGTTGTTCTTTTGGTGGGAGAACACGACGTCTTCACCAATGTTCGAACTGACACTCATGAAGAATCGTCAATTGAGCGCCGCAGCGGTCACACTTACCTTCGCGTTCATTGCGATGTCAGGTGCAATGTTTTTGGCAACGATCACGTTGCAACTCGTAAAAGGATATTCGCCACTGCAAGCCGCGATCGCTACCTCTGGTCCCATCGTTTGCGTGAACCTGCTCGTTGTACCTCGAGCACCATGGATCATGCAAACCTTTGGGCTGCGGCGCACGATTGCCTTTGGCACAGCGATGACAGGTGTTTCCGCATTAGCAATGACTGCAACAAGCGCGACCTCCCCATATTGGATGCTTGGGTTGGCCTTTGCATTCATGGCGACATCATTCAGCGTATTTATGCCTGCCAGTACAGAGGCCATGATGACTGCGGTACCACCAGATAGATCAGGCGGCGCATCGGCACTGAATCAGATCACGCGCCAATCGGGACAAGCCCTTGGTATTGCGCTCCTGGGAGGTATTGCCACCGTTGGTTTCCAGAGTCGATTCAGCCAATCAGCAGATTCAATTCCAGGTCTCACACCTGAACAACTCCAAGGAGCTGATGCATCGCTTTCGGCAGCTGTGCACCTTGCTGACACGCTTCCGATCGAGAGTCATCAAGCACTCATGGAGGTTGCGGGAACTGCGTATCTCTACGGCATGAAGATTGCTTTGATCGTGGCAGCAGTTCTCGCCTTCTCTGGAGCGATATTCGCTGTCCGGTCGATTCCTCATCGCATCACACATGTTGGTGACGTGGAAGAAAGTTGGGACGAAGAACAGGATTATGCGAAATGATGGGTAATCAATAGGTGAGATGAAAGTGGGCCGCTGTGCGTTACACCAAGTTGGGCAACTCAGGACTATCAGTTTCAAAAATCTGCCTTGGCGCAATGAGTTTCGGCGCCCCTGATCGTGGGCCTCACGCATGGACGATGAATGAAGATGACAGTCGCGTCATCATCAAGAGCGCACTTGAAGAGGGAATCAATTTCTTTGACACAGCTAACGTCTATTCAGCGGGTAGCAGTGAAGAGATCCTCGGTAATGCACTTAATGATTTTGCAGATCGAGATGAAGTAGTGATTGCGACCAAGCTCAACGGCGCGATGCGAAAGGATGCAAATGCAGCCGGTCTTTCTCGCAAGGCAGTGATGACAGAAATCGACCATAGCCTGCGTCGACTTGGTACGGACTATGTAGACCTTTATCAGATCCACCGTTTCGATCGACGCACGCCGGTTGAAGAAACGATGGAAGCTCTTCACGATGTTGTGAAAGCAGGAAAAGTTCGTTACATCGGCGCATCCTCAATGTATGCCTGGCAGTTTTCGAAGATGCAATACACAGCAGAACTCAATGGCTGGAGCAAATTCATTTCTATGCAAGATCACTACAACCTGCTGCATCGCGAAGAAGAACGCGAAATGCTGCCATTGTGTGTCGATCAGGGTGTTGGTGTAATTCCATGGAGCCCGCTGGCGCGCGGTCGACTTACCCGCCCTTGGGACACGGTGAGTGCTCGCAGCGAAACGGATGAGTTTGGGCAGAGCCTGTATCACGACAGTGACAAGGCCATTGTTGAACAAGTAGAAGCGGTAGCCCATCGCCATGGAGTGCCAGCAGCGCAGGTTGCTCTCGCATGGGTGTTAGCAAAGCCTGGAATCACATCACCGATTGTTGGCGTGACAAAGCCTCACCATTTATCTGATGCAGTCGCCGCACTCGATGTGAAACTGACGGAGGATGACATGGCGGCCCTCGAGGAGCCTTACACGCCTAGGGCCATCGCGGGATTCCAATAACAACTTGGCTTGTGTTGCCTACTGGTCAATCTGTGCAGCGACATCGGCGCGCACAGAGTGTCGAGCATTGTTCGCTTCACCCAACGCAATGATCATTGCGCAGACAGGTACTGCAAGCAGGGCACCTGCCACTCCAAAGAGAGCTGCGCCAAGCATGACTGATGCGAATGCAACGGCTGGGTGCACATTCACTGCGCGTGCGCTTATTTTAGGTTCGATGGTGAGGTTTTCAACTTGCTGGTACACCAGTGCCCAAGCCAAGGCCATGACACCGATCCATGGGTTGGGGCTAAGGAAGCCAACGATTGCAGGGAAAATTACGGCGATGTAGGTACCAATCGTCGGAACAAATTGCGCAACGATGCCAACCCAAATTCCAAGGGCAAGCCATGAGGGCATACCGATGATCCAAAAAACCAGGGCAGTGGAGGATCCATTGATTGCTGCGAGTAACACACGCGCAGCCACGTAACCGCCAACTTTGTCTTGGGTGATCGTCCACACTTGCATGGCACCTGCCTGTGCCTGCTGTGGAAAGAGCGAAGCAAAGTATTTCTTGAAGCGCGGGCCATCTGCTGAGAAATAGAAAGTAAACAAGCCAAAGGTAAACAGGCCAAAGACGCTGCCGACAACCGATCCAAGAATTCCTAGAACGCCACCTAGAACCTGTGTGGCGTAAGAAGCGACGTCATTTGGTGTCAGATTCAGTTGGTTCAGCACATCTTGTGGCTGGTAGTTTGAATTGAACTTCTCATTGGCCCAAGCAATTACCTGATCAATGAGTTCAGGTAAGGCCTTGATCAATTGTGCAATTTGATCGACGAAGAGTGAACCGAAGGCAAGAGTGAAGACGACCATGAAGGCAATAACCATGCCCATAACTAACAAGGTCGCTAGGCCGCGCTTCATGTGTTTTGCGAAGCGACGGACAGCCGGCTCCATTGCAATCGAAGCGAACCAAGCCATCAACAAGGTGAAGAGGACCGAGCCGCCATCTTCCATCAGGAATTTGACGAACAGGGCTACCGCAACAACGCCGAGCACCACGAAGCCGATCTGCCAAATATTTCGCGGATCGAGCTTGATGGTGGTCTTGGTCGGGGTGGTTGGTTCCTCACTCATGAGGAAGACCCTATATAGAGTGCCGGCATGAGACAGGTCAACCGCTGGGCAGTGCTGATTGTGCTGTCATCAGCACTGGCAATCATTTCCCTGGATAACACGATCGTGAATGTCGCCTTGCCAAGGTTACAGGAGGATCTAGCGGCTACCACCTCACAATTGCAGTGGGTGGTCGATGCCTATTCAGTGATGTTTGCCGGCTCCTTACTCCTAGCTGGCTCGCTTGGTGATCGGTTTGGGCGCCGAAAGATGCTGATTCTTGGATTATTGATTTTCACGGCGGGCTCATTGCTGGCTATTTTCGTGAACCAGGCAACCACCCTGACCCTTTGTCGAGGGCTCATGGGTATGGGTGGGGCCTTCATCATGCCTTCGACTCTGAGCATTTTGGTTCAGGTATTCAAAGAGCCCAAGGAGCGGGCTCAGGCAATTGGTATTTGGGCGGCGGTGGCTGGGCTAGGTGTAGCAATCGGCCCCATCGTGGGTGGTCTCTTACTCGAACATTTCACTTGGCACGCGATTTTTTGGGTGAATCCACCTATTGCGGTAGCGGTGATCGCAGCGGTGTTGATTTTTGTTCCTGAATCAGCGGACCAGTCCAAACCTCGTCTGGACCTGGTCGGTGCAGTGTTATCCGGCCTTGGCCTTGTTGCTCTCGTTGTAACAATTATCGAATTGCCTGAAGCAGGTATCGAGGCGTTCACCGTTACAGCTGCTGTGTGCGCAGTTCTTTTCTTAGTTGGATTCGTATTGTGGGAAAAGCGCGTGTCACGCCCGTTGCTACCGATGCAGTATTTCAAAGAGCGATTGTTTTCGACTTCAATCGTGATTGTCGCACTTGTGTATTTCGCACTTATGGGTGCGATGTTCTTTCTTCCACAATTTTTACAACTCGTGAAGGGAATGTCGCCACTTCAGTCAGGTATTGCAGTGTTACCAGGTGCTGGCGGCCTACTCCTTGCTTCACTTGTGAGCCCAAAACTTGCCGAGCGGTTCGGCACCCGCAGGCTCGTGGTTATTGGAATGTCAGTGGTGACAGCTGGAATGCTCGCCTTTAGTTACCTGCAGACAGACACCGCGTACATCTTTATTGCAGTCGTGTTTGGATCTATTGGTGCAGGTCTTGGACTCACGTTGCCCCAGGCAACAAATGGCGTTCTGGCCTCAGTTCCAGCAGAGCGGTCGGGCATGGGGTCAGCCGTCAATGATGCTATGAGCGAGTTGGGCGGATCGTTTGGTGTCGCAATTCTGGGTGCGACCATGTCGATTTTCTACCGACAAAATATTGAACAGGCAATCTCTAATGCGGGAGAAAAAATTCTGCTCCTTCCGCCGCATGCGATTGAGGCGGCCCGGGAGTCTCTCGCTGCAGCATCAATTGAAGCAACACGCATTCCGGATGCAATTGGAAAGGTGTATCGCGATGTTGCTGGCCAGGCATTTGTTACTGGAATGACGTGGGCTTTATTTATTGGGGCAATTATTACTTTTGCGGGCGTTCTGATTGCTTGGAAATTCTTGCCACAACATGTCGAACGTATTGAGGAATAGCGTTACATGTCATTCATGGTTGCACTGGTCTTCTTGACATGCACAAAATCTGTGTAGGCATCGACTACTTCTTCAGGATTGCCGCGCATCATCAATTTTCCATGATCCAGCCAGATACATTCAGTGCTCATATTGATGATTGTTCGCAGCGCGTGCGAGATCAGTAACATCGTGCTTGAGTTATCAACGAGCTCCTGCATGCGTGCCGTGGCTTTTTCTTTGAAGACCGCATCTCCCGTTGATAGTGCTTCGTCAATCAAGAGAATATCTGGATCAAGGTGCACCGCAACGCTAAATGCAAGACGAGCACCCATGCCTGATGAGTAGGTGTTCATTGGCATATCAATGAAGTCACCCAAGCCGGCAAATTCTGCGATGCGCTCGTATCGATCTTCAAGTTCGTCTTTGGTAAGCCCTGCGGCAAGACCACCGAGAATTACATTCTCACGACCGGTGAGTGCCCGATTAAAGCCAACGCCGAGGGAAAGCAGAGTGCTGGTGCGACCAACCACTTCAATGCGGCCTTGGGTTGGCGGCACGATGCCCGCGATTGCTCGCATGAGGGTACTTTTTCCCGCACCGTTATGACCGACGATTCCAAGTACTGAGCCTCGGTTCACATCAAAGGACACGTTTTTGAGTGCTTCAACTGTTTTGACGGAGCGCTTTCCTCGGCCAAGGCGCACGATTGCCTGCTTGAGCGTTGGCTTCTTCTCGAAGGTAGTTCGATACGTGACATCGAGTTCTCGAACTGAAATCGCGATTTCATCAGAGATCGACCGGTCAGGAGCAACAGGAATAGTTGCGCCAGTTTCTTCATCAATCATCGTTGCCTCCTTTCCAAGTTCTCATTAAATCCGCACCGCAAATTCACGTTCTCGCGACATAAAGAAGAATACGCCGATGAACAATGACGCGAATGCCCAAGCTGCAGATCCCAGCCACCAAGACAACGGCGGAATAGTGCCTTCCACCAACGTCTGACTCCAAATACCGAGCAGTGGGTACAGCGGATTCAAAATTTCCAGTTTCAGCATCCAAGGCTTCATCTGGTCTGCGTAGTAGAGCACGGGAGACAGGTACAACCAGATGCGAGTTGCGTATGGGAGCAGCTGTGTGGTGTCGCGGAAATAAATCTGCACGGATGCCATCAGTGCAGATAGGCCGGCTGCGAAAATGAAGATCAGCAACAACGCTGGAATCGCCATGAACATAATTGGCGTGAAATGAATCGTGTTGAGTTCTTCGCAAACTCCGGTTACGGCATCGCATGCTTGTGAGTGCGTGCCGAAGTAGTCAAAGTAAATGAAGAAGGCAAGCAAAATGATGAGTGACGGGACAAACCTGAAGAATGCGGTTCGCAATGCCGAAAAGGGAAGCAGCAGGAGTGGGAAAGCAGTGTTCAACACCAAATTGCCACCCTTGGTTACCGAGGTAGCGCCGTTAGACATCACTGCCTGAATGAAGTTAAAGGCAAAAAGGCCAGCGAGTAAGTGCATAAAGAAATTCGGGCCGGCATTGCCGCCACGAATCACACTGACAAGTAGGAAATACACGCCGGCGTTAAGTGCGGGACCGATAACTAACCAGAACTGTCCAAAAAAGGTATTGGTGTGGGCCGAACGCATCGAGGCCCGTGACAACTCAACTGCAAAGTGGCGACGATTCCAAAGGTTCTTGAAATATGGCGCCAAGCGAGGCAAACCTGCGCGGTGTGGCAGGAAAACCTGAACCGGGCGCGTTTCCGCGGGAGTTGGAGAGCTCATGACCTAGGCAGTCTATGACTCAAGCGGAATCTGAACGCCTTGAGCCCGAAGACGTTCAACCATTTCCCCGTAGACCCGGTCGATTTCCTTCGTGGTTTCTGCATCAAACTGTGTACGCCAGCGGCCCACATTCGCATTCTGGGCATTAACTGTCTCGTTAAACCAGGCCTTCATGCCTGGGTCAACAGGAACATCAATGAAGTCACAGATGAGTTGCAGAGTGTTATCGCGATCTCGATCAACAAGGTCAAGCATGTCAACGATGATGCAGCGACCTGGTCGACTGGCCAAGGTCGCCTGATGGATCAGCAATGAACGTTTTTCCCACTGACGAAGTGAAGCAAAGATTTCGTTTGGGCCAAAGGTTTGTGCAACGAAGGATGCAGCAACATCTCGACCGTCGCGGATCATTGAAATGACCTGTGAATCGGGATAGATGGGTTCGATTTGCTCTGAGATTCGCGAATTTGCGGGAGTGGTGTCCACCCAGCGGCGGCCTTCTGCCTTGGCTGCCACCTTGCGCATGATCGCGTAAGTGAAAGTCCGTGAAGCTGCTACCGGATCGCGCCCAAAATCATCGAGGTAGGACTTGCCCAGTGCATCGACTTCTTCAATAGAAATGGAGGTATGCAGACCAATCTTGGCCGCTCGCCAGAACCAAAGCGTTTTCGTGCGTTCTAGGCAGAATTTGGCCTCAGAATTAGCTTTTCGGCGGGACATCCAGCCACCACGCGTCATGGTGAGCGCCTCGGCAACGCCGTGGTCATTGGCCAGAAAACGGATCTCAGGGGGATCCGTCAAAAAGAGATCGGGATGCTGCCCAAGGAGCTGACCTGTGATGGTTGAGCCGCTACGGCCGGTACCACCAACGAGAACGGGATTTAAGCAATCTGAGCCGCCTGAATTCACCTGTTGACCCTACTACAGCGCGGCTTTTTTCCTCCCCAAAGTTTCGTGCGTGGGAGAGTCGCAAAGACACCGCCTATTCTCATCACCTATGGCGTTCTTCTCCATCATCGTTCCGGTCTACAACGTGCAGTCATACCTGCGCGCTGCAGTGGAATCTGTGCTTGAGCAGGACTTCGAAGATTTTGAGGTCGTCATCGTTGATGACTGCACGCCAGACCACAGTGGTCAGATTGCAGATGACCTTGCGCGCGCGGATTCACGGGTGCGTGTTCTTCACTTGGACAAGAACGTTGGTCTTGGTCAGGCGCGTAACACAGGCGTGGAAGCCGCTCACGGTGACTACATCTTGTTCCTTGACGGGGATGACACATTTGCCCCAGGTTCACTCAAGGCGATTTCGGAAAAACTTCAACGAAATCAGCTCCCAGAAATTTTGATCTACAACTACTCACGCGTGTGGTGGGACGGCAAGGAAGCCGTGAGCTGGGGCGCCGAACTCCTAGCGAATCTTTCAGTTGGATCATTTAGGCCTCAGGATCATCGACGCTTATTCAATCTGCTTCCAATTGCTTGCAACAAGGCTTATCGCAGAGATTTCTTGCAGGCACTTGGTGTGCAATTTCCAGCAGGTCTCTATGAAGACATTTCTTACACGTACGCAGTACTCCTCAATGCGCAGCGTGCTGTTTCGTTAAATCGCGTGGTGCTGCTTTATCGCCAGCGACGCTCAGGCGGCAACATTCTTGGGACGCCTAGTCCTCGGCATTTTGATGTATTTGCGCAGTACGACCGCGTGTTTGTTGAAGCAGACCGCGCAGACGTAAGTGATGGAATGCGTAAACATTTGTACGACATCATGGTGAATCACTACGTCACCATCATTCGTCACCGTGGTCGGATTGCAAAGTCAGAACGGAAACGTTTCTTTGCGGCTGCCTCGGAATCATCCAGAAAGCACTATCCAAAAAATTCCGATGAGCACGGTAAAAATCTTCCGAGCAACATTCGAGGAAAACTCTTTCGCAATAACTCGTACACGACATTCAAGTTGTATAGCTGGGTAGATGAGCGCCGCGTACCTACCCGTCGCTTCTTAGGCAAGATCTACTGGCCAGTTCGCCGTACTGTGCGCAAAGTCCGTGCAGTTGGGCGCCTTTGGTACGGCTTCTTCCGCATGTTGCCCATCAAAAAAAATGTTGTGGTGTTCTCTGAATATTGGGGAACTGGTTATGGTTGTAATCCGCGTGCAATTTATGAAGCGATGCCTCTGCATGCACCGAATCTCACTGCTGTGTGGGTGATTGAGAAAGACAAGGTCGGAAAGTTGCCGACAGGCGTGAAGCATGTAGCGCCGAATACTTTGAGGCAGTGGGCTGTCTTTGCTCGTGCGAAATTCTTTGTGAACAATGTGAATTTCCCCGGTGCATTTAAGAAACGGCCAGGTCAAATAGTCATACAGACAATGCACGGCACGCCATTGAAGTACTGCGGTTTGGATGTCATGAACAACGCAGTGGCAAGTTCGGCAATCGATCCAAAGCGGGTAGCTCCTCGCAAGGGTGACCAAGTAGTAGCCCTTGATCCTTCGCGCAGTCGCCAAGAGTTTGCTGACCTGTTACGCAGAAGCGATAATTGGGATTACGCGATCAGTTCCAACGCATACTCAACCGAAATGTGGGGCCATGCCTACCCATGTCAGTACACCTGGCTTGAAGTGGGTTATCCGCGCAATGACGTGCTTGTGAATGCTGGTCCGGATGAGATTGCCACTGCGCGAAATCGGATCGGAGTTCAGTCGAGTCAGAAAGTCGTTCTCTATGCGCCTACGTACCGAGATGTCGAGGGCGACAGTTCCCTTCGTATTAACTTCGAAGAACTCATCGACAATGTTGATGACTCTTATGTTTTTATCTTGCGCGCGCACCACACCACGAATTTGGGCCCCAAAGTAAAAGAACTCGTCAGCACAGGTCGAGTTATCGATGGGTCAGCGTTCCCATCGATCACTGATTGCTACCTGGCTGCTGATGTACTTATCACTGACTATTCGTCTGTGATGTTCGACTACGCGGTGCTTAATCGACCAATCGTGATCTTTGCTGATGATTGGGAAGCGTACGGTGATGCGCGAGGAACATACTTTGATCTCCTGGCCACTCCTCCTGGCGCTGTTGCAACGAATCAAGCCCAGATCAATGCGATTTTCAAGGATGAAACCTTTAGTTCTTCTGAAAGCAATGAACGACTACGAGCGTTTCGTGCTCGTTTTTGTGAGTTTGATCAGGGAACTGCAGCGCAACAAGTTATTGAACGAGTGATGTTGCAGAAGTAGTTGGCGTTGGTGTCGCAGTAGCGGAAACCGAAGGTGTTGGCGTTGGTTCACCGGTTACCTGAGGAAATGGCAAGATTGATGTCCCGTTCGGCATCGCATCGGCAATGCGGCAGGTCGCTGCTTTGCAATGAATCATTGCTTGTAACTGCGCATGTAATTGAGCCACGATCGCTGGATTTGTCGATGCTTGCACGTTGTGCATTTCGAATGGGTCCGACTTGAGGTCGTATAGCTCAACATCGTTGTTGCGGTACTCAATATAGAGCCAGTGCTCACTTCGTAGCGCATGAAATGGTGGCGCAGTTACGGGTGAGTAATCGGGATCACCGGGCAACGTGCGGCTGAGGTTTTCAGTCAAGGTTGCCGTACGCCAGGAGACATCCTTTTCTCCGCGCAGAAGAGGCGAAAGGTCACGCCCATCAACATATGAAGGTGTGCGAGCGCCAAACACTGAGCTGATCGTTGGGCCTAGATCCACCATTGATGTGACCTGAGAGATAACGGCACCCTTTGAAATGCCGGGTCCAATAAAGATGGCAGGAACAACCGAGTCTTCTTTGAACGCTGTTTGCTTCCCAGTCTTCAGTCGATGAACTCCTGCGTGGTAGCCATTGTCAGAAGTAACGATGATTAACGTGTCATCAGCGTGACCCGTGGCCTCCAGTTGAGCCTTCAGGGCCACATACGTATCAGCAATTGATTCTGTTGATCGAAGTCGGTTCTGCCAAAGCCGATCTAAATTATTGACTCGCTTGGAATTCAGCACATCATGTGAGGCCAGCCAGCCCACCTCATTGGTGCCTGGTGAGTTGAAGGAAGGTGTTCGTGGAACCGTTCCCGTGGAATACGCAGTTGCGTACTTAGCATCAAAGGGTGCGGGGGTATGCGGGTTGTATGAAGAGAATTCCAAAAAGAATGGGGCCTTCACGGTTTTCAGGTAGTTCTTGGCATTTCGGACGAGCACGGCATTCATATAGTCCGCTGGTTTATGCCCGTAATCCTTGAGTGTGCCATTCTCGTTCAAGGTGTAATCGAATCCTTGGTAAGCCTGATTCTTTGATGTTGAGGTTACGAAGTAGTCGTAGCCTGGCGGGATATACGTTGGTGTTGGGGTGTTATTCGGAAAGCCATTGAGGTACTTACCTATCAGGGCTGTCTCAACGTCAGACTTTTGTAACCACGTTGGTAGGCAGTCATCTTCTAGACCTCGTGCTTGAAATTTTTCCCAACCGCCGCCGGTCGCCGGGATATTTGAGATGACTCGGTGGTTATGGACATATTGCGCACGCATGAAGGAGGTGCGAGATGGGCAGCACAGTGAATTGGTTACGACGAAATTTGAAAGCGTTGTGCCTTCTTTCTTCAATGCAGCCAATCGTGGCACTTCATCAAATGTCGGCCAGTCCAAGTCGTCAGCCAAAATCATGACGACATTCTTGATGTCAGACAGCGATCCCTCTGCTGGCGCAATCACAGGTGCTGACGTTGCATCGGTGCTGGAACCAATTGTCGGAGTGGCGTCTGGTCCGGCCTCACCCGCACGTGCGGCCTTTGTCGTGCCCATCAAGATCAACGCAAACACAGCCAAGACAACGCCGATGGTGACCAAGGTGGCAGTCGTGAGTTCGATCCGCTTTCGGCCGTGTACTTCGGTCAAGATTGCGCTCCAGGGGAAGGTGAAGGACTGTCCTACAGATAGGTAATGAAGAATACGGCAGGTTTACGGCACCGGCGGACCGCTCGTGGGTGGTGTTGCTCTCGTCCATGTGGCCTAAGAGGCCCCATAGACTTCCGATTCGCCACCGCGGTGAGCTAATTCTGGAGGGTTCAATGGCACAGAGCAGCCAAGCTGAATCCTTACGCTCATCCCAGCAAAATCGCCGCGATGACATCCAGGGCCTGCGCGCGATTGCGGTGGGTACCGTCGTGGCTTTTCATGCTGGTCTTCCCATGCCGGGGGGTTTTCTTGGCGTTGATGTGTTCTTCGTCATTTCTGGTTTTGTGATAACGGCCATGCTTGGCCGGGAATGGGCAAAGAATCAAACCATCCGGTTTTCGACGTTTTATGCACGCAGATTTCGTCGCTTAACTCCAGCACTTGCACTGCTCGTCATTGGTGTTGTGCTGTTGTCTGTATTCATCGCTTCGCCCATGGGCGATCAGCAAGTCGCAGCCCAAACGGGTATAGGTGCCTTGCTATTGAGCGCCAACATCGTGATTGCCAACACCACAGGTGGCTATTTCGACGCTCCCGCAGCAGCGAATCCACTCTTGAATACTTGGTCACTTTCCGTTGAAGAGCAGTTTTATTTGATTTTTCCGCTCGTTCTTTTCCTTGGATGGAAGATGGCGCGCAATCGGGCGACGCGGTTTATGCCCTATGTGTTGGTGGGAATTGTCGGAGTGGTGTCGTTCGCAATTGCCATGCTTGAGGCTGCGGGCCACACCATTCCTTTGCTACCAAGTTGGCTGAGCGGTTTCTACGGACCAACAAGTCGTGCATGGGAGTTTGCTGCCGGTGCCGTGTTGGCTCTCTTCGCGTTCAGAATCGAACCAATAATTTCCAAACGCATCGGTTTCGTTCTCGGTGCACTTGGCATCGCGGGGCTTGCGCTTTCGCTTTACCTTGTGAATGACCAAACAATCTGGCCAGGGCCACTTACGCTTCTTCCGGTTGTCAGCACCATGTGTTTACTTGTTGCCGGTTATGCAGAATCCAATGCCGTGAGTCGTTTCCTTGGGCGCTCACCTTTCGTTCATGTCGGCAATATTTCTTATTCCCTGTACCTCTGGCACTGGCCGTTCATTGTTTTCGCATTGATACTTTGGCCAACCACGCCAGGCATTGCGGTGCTTGCCGCCGCCGCATCTCTCATTCCCTCATTAATGTCGTATCAATGGCTTGAGCAGCCGATTCGCAATCTTCGTGATGTCACCAAGCGCAAGATGACTGTCATCATCACTTGCACAATGGTGCCCCCAATTGTCTTGGCCCTGGGTTTGTGGACGGCGGCTGACAACGGATTTTGGAACACGAGAGTGCAGCAATTCATAGCGACAGTTCAGCCAATGCACGCCGGCAACGCAGAAGGCTGTAACAAGTCAATTGCACCGAGTGACCGCAAAGCCACGAAGTGTGTGTGGAATGCCAATGGCGTTGGAACACCTGTGTATCTCATTGGTGATTCGCACGCAGATCATTTGAGTGAGGCAGTAATCGCTGCAACGAGAGAACTGAACGATCCACTGACGATCGCTACCGCGAATGCATGCCCATTTTTTGACGTGTATTTACATTCAACTGCCGCACCGAAATCCCGGTGCCGTGCGTTTGTGCAAAAAACTTTGACATGGCTCAAGCAACAACCACCTGGAACTGTGATTCTCTCGTCTTCCAGTGTGTATTGGAACTCCAAGGTATTCAGTGCGGGACTCTCGAAAGATTCACTCACCAATGACGTTGTTGCCAAGCGTGCAAGCCTTCAGGCTGGGTTGACCTCTGCGGTAGAGCAACTTGAAGCAAGCGGCCACCGAGTAGTGCTCATCCAAGATGTTCCGTACTTTGCAAAACCTTATGCATCGGACCCACATCAATTCTCTGTGCTGCAGATTGCAAGTGGAGCAAATCTTGGAAGTCAGATGCCGCGCAGTTTCGCGGACCAGAATCAGCAAGCTGCCCGCGAAGCAATTGATGCCGTCGGTGAAAAAACGGGCGCAACGGTGGTGGACCTACGTGATCATTTCTGCCCACAGGATTCATGCACGACCCAATTAGGAACGACTTATCTCTACCGCGATGACGGGCATATCTCGATTGGTGCGGCCAAGGAACTCGCACCGATATTCACTCAAGCCTTACAGCGCTGAAACAGCAAGCAGTGTCGTGCCTGTGGAACGCCTTCTTTATTCATAGACTCACATCATGAGTCAGCGCAATGTGTTCGGAGACGAACTAGAAGTGTGCAGCCTCGAGCCGGTCACAGGGTTTTATCGTGACGGCTACTGCAACACAGGCCCGGAAGATATTGGTTCGCACACCGTATGCACGGTGGTCTCGGCCGAATTTCTTGAGCATCAAAAATCCATCGGTAATGATCTTTCAACACCTATGCCGCAGTTTGGCTTCGCTGGGTTACAGCCGGGGGATCGTTGGGCCGTGTGTGCTGGACGTTGGTGGCAAGCCTTTGAAGATGGCATCAAGGCACCAGTGGTGCTTCAGGCAACCAATGAAGCTGCGCTAGAAATCATCCCGAGCTGGGCGTTGCGTGAATGCATGGCTGATGTGCCAAACGATTTGTCGGAACTCCTTGGCGACGAATAGCGTGCCGAGGCCTCTCCTGCGGAGCGGGCGACGGGATCCGTCACTACGTTCCTCCCGATTCGAAAGGCCTCTCCTGCGGAGCGGGCGACGGGAATCGAACCCGCATATCCAGCTTGGGAAGCTGGTGTTCTACCACTGAACTACGCCCGCGAAGGTACTCAATTACTTTAGCGGTTTTCAATTGTCAGCGTTCTGCTCCATGCTTATGGAATGGCAGACGACCTCGTCATTCGTGGGGCTGTGGTGATTCCGCAGGCCGAGTTGGTCGTGAAATTTTCCCGCTCGTCCGGCCCTGGCGGACAGGGGGTCAACACAGCGGATTCGCGTGTGCAGCTCAGCTATGACATTGCTAAATCCCTAAGCCTGCCCGAATACCTACGCCAACGAGCATTGAAAAATTTGAAGTCGAAGTTAGTAGACGGCTGCATCACCATTACGGCCTCAGAGCAACGGTCTCAATTACAAAACCGAAGAGCGGCTGAACAGCGCTTGGCTCAACTTCTGCGTGAAGCAATTGCGCCGCCGGCGCGTACACGCAAGGCAACCCGGCCCACAAAGGGATCAGTTGAACGCAGACTCAACTCGAAGAAGTCGCGAGGTGAAACAAAACGTTTGCGAAGTTCCAAGGAACACGACTAGTTAATCGGCAAGTGTGTGAAGTTGCCTGCCCAGCGTTTCAAAGGCTTGAAGTGATTGATCCAAATCATATTTCGCACGAAATGCTTCAAAGAGTGAGAGCTTTGGCTGCAATATTGGTTGAACTTTTTCAAGACTTGTCATCGCATGTGAGTAGGCGATGTCGAACGACTTTGCCGCTGTGCGAGCTGCGTCTTTTTGTTTCGCCTTGGCCGCGTGCTGTTGTGCAAGTTTGGCACTTGCCTGAGTTTTCCTTTGAAGAACAGAAAGTTCTTGGTCAACTTGTTTCATAAGTGTGCTCATCTGTGCTTGCTCCGCAAGTGAAAGTCGACTTCCGTAGGTTAAGTAATACGAGTTCAACACGGTTCCAATGGATTGTCGAAAATCGGAAACGCTGGATGAGACTGTTGTCGGATTTAGTTGTGATGCGGCCTGAGCCATAGTCGGAATTATTCCGATGACAAGAAGAGCCATCGGTGCAATAAGTAGGCGTGTTACCCATGAGCGCTTCACACGGCTTGGACGGGTACAGCTGAAGGAAAGTTCCCCGAGAAGCCGCAGGACGGACTCTTTGGCGGGCGTCTGTGCATTAACGGGCGGGGTTAGATAACCTCGTCCCGTGCTGCTTTCAGATGGAGATTTCAAGGCCGAGATCGCTTCGGGTCGCGTTGCTGTTGAGCCTTATGACGAGGCGATGATTCAGCCTTCGAGCATCGACGTGCGCCTGGACCGTTGGTTCCGCGTATTCGAGAACCACAAGTACCCGTTCATTGATCCCAGCACTGAACAGCCAGAGCTCACTCGCCTGATTGAGCCAGAGGGCGACGAGCCTTTTGTGCTGCATCCTGGGGAATTCGTGCTGGGTTCCACCTATGAAGTGGTGTCACTTCCCGATGATTTGGCTGGCCGTCTAGAGGGCAAGTCTTCCCTTGGCCGCTTGGGCTTGCTCACTCACTCGACGGCTGGATTCATTGACCCTGGCTTTTCTGGTCACGTGACCTTGGAATTGGCAAACGTTGCGAACCTGCCGATCCTGTTGTACCCAGGCATGAAGATTGGCCAGCTGTGCCTATTCCGTCTCTCTAGCCCAGCCGAACACCCATATGGCTCAGAAAAGTACGGCTCGCGCTACCAAGGTCAGCGCGGACCAACCCCGAGTCGGTCATTCGCGAATTTCCATCGCACCTCGATCTAGATTCAGCCAGCATGAGCCGCCCTTCGGGGCGGCTTTTGTTTTATGTGATCCAAATCACATAATTTCCAAGAAAAGCCGGGAATGAAAGCTCAGCACTCTGAGTTGTATACATATGAGTCCACTCGACTCAAAGGATCTGATGCAGGACTTGCAACAGACCTTGAGGGCGAGGAAACTAGAAGACATGAACTTCTGACGATCCGGTCAGGTAATAAAGAAGGAGTACGACCACTATGTCCCGTGCAGTAGGTATCGACCTGGGTACAACCAACTCCGTTGTCTCAGTTCTTGAAGGCGGAGAACCCGTCGTCATCGCTAATGCTGAAGGTGCTCGGACCACCCCGTCCGTTGTCGCATTCGCTAAAAACGGCGAGGTGCTCGTTGGTGAAGTTGCCAAGCGCCAAGCTGTGACCAACGTTGATCGCACTATTCGGTCGGTCAAGCGTCACATGGGTACTAACTGGACTGTCGACATTGACGGTAAGGCGTACACCCCCCAGGAAATCAGTGCCCGCACGCTCATGAAGTTGAAGCGCGACGCCGAGGCCTACTTAGGTGAGAACGTCACAGATGCAGTCATCACTGTTCCTGCGTACTTCAGCGATGCTGAACGTCAGGCAACCAAAGAAGCCGGCGAGATTGCAGGTCTGAACGTACTTCGCATCATTAACGAGCCAACATCAGCAGCACTTGCTTATGGTCTTGATAAGGGTGACATCGAACAAACTATCTTGGTCTTCGACCTTGGCGGCGGAACGTTCGACGTTTCACTTCTCGAAATTGGCGACGGTGTTGTTGAAGTCAAGGCAACCAGTGGTGACAACCACCTTGGTGGCGACGACTGGGATAACGCAGTTGTTGACTGGATGGTGACGTCGTTCAAGAACGCACACGGCGTGGACTTGTCGAAAGACAAGATGGCTACGCAGCGTCTTCGTGAAGCGGCTGAAAAGGCAAAGATCGAACTCTCAAGTTCAATGTCGACATCAATCAACTTGCCGTACATCACTGCAAGCACTGAAGGTCCATTGCACTTGGAGGAGACTCTGTCTCGTTCACAGTTCGAGCAGATGACTGCTGACTTGTTGGAACGCACCAAGAAGCCAGTGCGTGCCGTCCTCAAGGATGCTGGCATTGATGTGAAGAACATCGACCAGGTCGTACTTGTTGGTGGATCAACTCGTATGCCAGCAGTGAGCGAATTGGTGAAGGCGGAAACCGGCAAGGAGCCAAATAAGGGTGTTAACCCTGATGAGGTTGTTGCAATCGGAGCAGCTCTTCAGGCTGGTGTACTGAAGGGCGAGGTGAAGGATGTTCTTCTTCTCGATGTGACTCCACTGTCGCTTGGTATTGAAACCAAGGGCGGCGTGATGACCAAGCTCATTGAGCGCAACACCACTATTCCAACAAAGCGTTCAGAAACCTTCACAACTGCTGAAGACAACCAACCATCCGTGTTGATTTCGGTGTACCAAGGTGAGCGCGAGATGGCTGCATACAACAAGCGGCTTGGAACCTTCGAGCTCACAGGTTTGCCACCAGCGCCACGTGGTATCCCTCAGATCGAAGTGACCTTCGACATCGACGCCAACGGCATCGTGCACGTTTCCGCTAAGGACCGCGCAACGAGCAAGGAGCAGTCGATGACCATCTCGGGTGGTTCAGCACTGAGCAAAGACGACATTGATCGCATGATGCGTGATGCAGAAGCACACGCTGATGAAGACAAGGCTCGTCGCGAAGAAGCTGAAGTACGCAACACCGCAGAGTCTCTCGTCTACCAGACTGAAAGGTTCCTGGCAGACAACGCTGACAAGGTGCCAGCAGATGCAAAGGCAAATGTCGACGGCCCACTTGAAGAACTCAAGCAGGCAATCGAGGCCAATGACCTGCCAGCAATGCGTGAAGCTACCGAAAAGGTTGCTCAGGCAAGCCAGGCACTTGGCGCAGCTATGTACGAAGCAACCGCAGCTGCTGATGCGGCAGGTGGCGATGCACAAGCTGACAACGATGACGACGTTGTTGACGCAGAGATCGTTGATGAGGACGAGACCAAGTGAGCAACGACGAAACCGACGAAGTCGGCGTTCGGGTAACCGATAAGCGCCGCATCGATCCGGAGACCTTCGAGGTACGTCAGCAGGAAACTGCTGACGTACCTGAAGAGGGTGCTCAGGTTGAAGGTGACATCAATGAAGTCGAAGCAAAGGTTGCTGAACTCACTGGAGATCTCCAGCGAGTTCACGCTGAATACGCCAACTACCGCAAGCGTGTTGATCGTGACCGCGAAGTCAGTCGAGAAAATGCAATCGGTGGCGTGCTCAACGAGTTGCTTCCGTTGTTAGACGACATCAATCGGGCGCGGGAACATGGCGAACTTGAAGGTGCCTTCAAAACTATTGGTGAGTCACTAGAAGCAACATGTACCAAGCTCGGCCTTGAAACCTTTGGTCAAGCAAATGAACCATTTGATCCAGCAGTGCATGAAGCACTCACGAGTGAATCAAATGACGCTGTTGCAGAACCGACCGTTGTTTCGGTGTACCAAGTTGGTTACCGATACGCAGGAAGAGTGCTTCGCCCAGCTCGGGTAGCCGTAGCTGGAACGGACTAAGCAAGGAAGAATTGTGAATAAGGATTGGCTTGAGAAGGACTTCTATGCCTCATTGGGTGTGAGCAAAGATGCCGCAGCCGATGAGATCAAGAAGAAGTACCGCAAGCTAGCCCGTGAATTGCATCCGGATAAGAATCCAGACAATCCAAAGGCAGAAGAGAAGTTCAAAGAAGTCTCCGAGGCCTATGACGTGTTGTCTGATGCAGATAAGCGTCGGGAGTATGACGAAGCCCGTGCCATGTTTGCATCAGGTGGATTCGGCCCAGGCGGCTATGGCGCAGGTGCACCAGGTGGCGGTTCCTACAACGTCAATATGGATGACCTCTTCGGCGGGCAAGGCGGTGACTTCAGTGATCTCCTCGGCGGCATCTTTAACCGCGGCCGAGGCGGCGCACGTTCACCACAACCACGTCGTGGTGACGATCTGGAAACTGAATTGAATCTCAGTTTCGATGATGCACTCGATGGCGTGACTGTTCCCTTGAATCTGCGCACTGAAGCAGCATGCGATTCATGTCGCGGTACTGGTGCAAAGCCTGGAACGATGCCGCACACCTGTCCAAGTTGTGGTGGGCAAGGTCAGGTGGCTCGCAATGCTGGTGGGTTTGCCTTCCCTGAAACTTGCCCAACATGTCGCGGCCGAGGTCAACTCATTGATGACCCCTGCACCGCATGCCGTGGTGCAGGGCGTGCAATGAAAACACGCACAGTTCAGGCGCGCATCCCAGCAGGTGTGAAAGATGAGGCTCGTATTCGTCTTGCCGGTAAGGGCTCACCCGGCGAGCGTGGCGGACCAGCCGGTGATCTCATGGTGAACATCCACGTGGCATCGCATCCGCTGTTCACGCGCAAGGGCGACAACATCGTCTTCACAGCGCCTGTCACCTTTAGTGAAGCCGCATTGGGGTCACAGATCACTGTGCCAACACCTCGCGATGGCAATGTCACGTTGAAGATTCCTGCGGGAACGACAACAGGCAAAACCTTCCGGGTGAAGGGCAAGGGGATTAAGCGCAAGGATGGCAAGCAGGGAGATGTTCTTGTCACTGTTGAAGTTGCTGTGCCGCAGAAGCTCACCGATGAAGCACGCAAAGCATTAGAAACCTACGCAGGTCTCACCGAGGATCACGACCCTCGTCGAGATCTTATGAATCTGGCAGGGCAGTGAGATGGACCGCTTCCAAGTAGCCGATGACCATCCGGTCTTTGCTATCTCGGTCGCGGCGCAGCTTGCAGCCTTGCATCCGCAGACCCTGCGTCAATATGACCGACTCGGGCTGGTGTCACCAACGCGAGTGGGCGGCCGAAACCGGCTTTATTCTGCGCGCGATATCGCGCGTTTACGAGAGATCGCAGATCTCTCTGCTGAAGGCCTTTCCTTGGAAGGTATTCGACGCATTCTTGTGCTGCAAGAAGAAGTCGAAGGATTACGCAATCAAGTGCGTGAATTCCATAAGGAAAAGTCCTCAACTGCTCTTGTGGTGTGGCGCCCAAATCGTCGCTCCCAGCGATAAGGAAAGCAAACGATGGACATTCAATTCACAACAAAAAGCCAGGATGCCCTTGGCGCTGCTGTGCGAATTGCAGCAGCAAAAGGCAATCCTCAGGTAGAGCCACTTCATGTACTTGATTCTTTGCTTCAGCAGGGTGAAGGCATAGCAAGTGCACTTCTCAATGCTGTAGGTGCAGATGTATCTGGCTTAACTGCACAAGTTCGACAGGCGCTTGATGCACTTCCAAGCGCAAGTGGTTCCTCTGTTTCGTCTCCACAACTCAGTAATGCCACATACAAGGTGCTCAACGCTGCTCAGGATCTCGCCAAAGAACGCGGCGATGAATATGTCAGTACAGAACACCTCCTCATTGGACTTTCCAAAGATGGCGGTGTTGGAGTCAGTGATCGACTCGCTCAGGTTGGTGCAACGCCAGCTGCACTTATTGATGCACTACAAAATGTACGGGGGTCAGCACGCGTGACATCTCAAGATCCAGAACAAACCTTCCAAGCACTAGAAAAGTTTGGTGTTGACCTCACTGCTCGGGCACGCGAGGGAAAAATTGACCCCGTTATTGGTCGGGATGAAGAAGTTCGACGCACGATTCAGGTGCTGTCGCGCCGCACCAAGAACAACCCAGTACTTATTGGTGAACCTGGTGTCGGAAAAACTGCAGTAGTTGAAGGCCTTGCCCGACGCATTGTTGAAGGTGACGTTCCAACGTCATTACAAGGCAAAACTTTGTACTCCCTTGATTTGGGTGCCATGGTTGCTGGAGCGAAGTACCGCGGTGAGTTTGAAGAGCGCTTGAAGGCTGTCCTTGATGAGATCAAGGAATCAGATGGCCAAATCATCACCTTCATCGACGAGCTTCACACCGTTGTTGGCGCCGGAGCTGGCGGTGAAGGCGCGATGGATGCTGGCAACATGCTCAAGCCGATGCTTGCTCGTGGTGAACTTCGCATGATCGGTGCCACCACTCTTGATGAGTACCGCCAATACATTGAGAAAGATGCAGCACTGGAACGTCGTTTCCAGCAAGTGATGGTGAACCAACCATCAGTTGAAGACACGATTGCAATCCTGCGCGGAATCAAAGAGAAGTACGAGGCTCATCACAAGGTGGTCATCTCTGACTCTGCCTTGGTTGCCGCAGCTACGCTTTCTGATCGCTACATCACTGCGCGATTCTTGCCGGACAAAGCAATCGACCTCATGGATGAATCTGCATCTCGCCTTCGCATGGAAATTGACTCGTCTCCAGTAGAGATCGATGTGTTGCAACGCCAAGTGGATCGTCTACGCATGGAAGAGCTTGCGGTCGCCAAGGAAACTGACGATGCATCGAAGGATCGCCTGAAGAAAATCCGCGATGAAATTGCGGATAAAGATGAAGAACTCAAAGGCCTACGCGCTCGTTGGGATGCTGAAAAGGCAGGTCTTGATCGTGTAGGTGAAATTAAGGTACGCATTGATGACCTACGCGCGATCGCGGAACGCGCTCAACGTGAAGGTGACTTCGAGCAAGCTTCTCGAATCCTTTATGCAGAAATCCCAGGCTTGGATGAAGAGCTGGTGCGCGTTTCAAATGAGGCAAATGAGCGCTCGGCTATGGTGAAAGAAGAAGTCACGGCCGACGATATTGCTGAAGTTGTTGCGGCATGGACGGGCATTCCGGCGGGGCGCTTACTTGAAGGTGAAACGCAAAAGCTGCTTCGCATGGAAGAAGAACTCGGCAAGCGAGTCATCGGCCAAAAGGAAGCAGTTCAAGAGGTCAGCGATGCTGTGCGTCGTGCACGCGCGGGCATCTCAGATCCCAACCGTCCAACAGGTTCATTCATGTTCCTTGGTCCAACAGGTGTCGGTAAAACCGAACTCGCCAAGGCTCTTGCTGAGTTCTTGTTTGATGATGAGCGCGCAATGGTGCGTATCGACATGAGCGAATACTCCGAGAAGCATTCGGTTTCGCGGTTAGTTGGTGCCCCACCGGGGTACGTCGGTTATGAAGAAGGCGGGCAGCTCACTGAAGCAGTACGTCGTCGCCCGTACTCGGTTGTACTGCTCGATGAGGTTGAGAAAGCACATCCAGAAGTCTTCGACATCTTGCTACAGGTTCTCGATGACGGTCGCTTAACAGACGGTCAAGGTCGCACGGTTGATTTCCGCAATGTGATCTTGATTCTCACTTCGAACATGGGCAGTCAGTTCCTCATTGAAACTGACGTGCCATTCGAGGAGCGTAAGGAGCAGGTGCTGGCAGTTGTGCGTCAACAATTCCGACCGGAATTCTTGAACCGACTCGATGGCATGATCACGTTCGAGCCACTTGATCGTGCTCAACTGACCAAAGTTGCCGATATTCAGATCGCGGCCCTGCAACAACGTCTTGACGACCGACGCATCACCCTGGATCTTTCAGAAGATGCGAAATTGTGGCTTGTGAATATGGGCTTTGACCCTGCTTACGGTGCTCGACCATTGCGTCGTTTGGTGCAAACCGCCATTGGCGACAAGCTTGCAAAGGTTTTACTCAGTGGTGAAGCCCATGATGGTGACACTGTTCATATCGGAGTTGCGTCAGACGGTTCAGCACTCACTGTCACCGTGTAATCGCTGATGCCATTCGATCGAGTGCCCCTTGAAGCACTGCTGGTTGCTTGCAAAAAGCCCAGCGCACATAAGGGGCACCGATCGAAACATCTGCACAGAAGACTTGGTGGGGAATAGCGACCACTCCGGCCTTAAGTGGGAGCTCTCGGCAAAATTCCAAGCCATTCTCATAGCCAAGTGGGCGTACGTCGGTGGTGATGAAATAGGTGCCCTGTGGAGTGATCACATCAAAGCCAAGATCACGCAATCCGCAACCGAGTAAATCTCGCTTCATGAGTAAATCAGACCGCAGATTCTCAAAGTACGAATCTGGGAATGCAAGGCCTTCGGCGATTGCCCATTGGAATGGTCCGCCAGATACATAGGAAAGATGCTGACGTACGGTTCGCACAGCACCGATGAGGTCAGCTGGTCCGCTTGCCCAGCCAACCTTCCAACCAGTAAATGAAAACGTCTTGCCACCCGAACCCACAGCGATGGTGCGCTCAAACATTCCTGGCAATGTGGCAACTGGAATGTGTCGCGATTCGTCGAACCACAAATGCTCATACGCTTCATCGGAAATCACGATGAGGTCGTGCTTGATGGCTAGATAAGCAACAACTTGAAGTTCTTCGCGCGTGAAGACGGTTCCTGTTGGATTGTGTGGTGAATTCAGCAAGATCACGCGAGTGCGCGCAGTGATCGCAGCTTCGAGTTGTTCAAGGTTGGGCCGCAAACCACTGCTATTCATTGGCACACCAACACGCACACCGTGCGCCATATCAATGATGGCTTCATACACGTCGAACCAAGGTTCAAACATGATGACTTCGTCGCCAGGTTCCATAAGTGCCAGCATGGAAGCAGCGAGAGCCTCTGATGCACCAGTTGTCACGACAACATCGGTATCTGGATCAAGCCCGATCCCATAAAACCGCTGCTGATGGTCAGCGATTGCTGAACGAAGCGCAGGAACCCCGTGCACAGGTGGGTATTGATTCCCGCGACCTTCGGAAATTGCCAGCCATGCTGCGTCTTTAAGTTGCTGTGGGCCGTCTGTATCTGGAAAACCTTGGCCGAGGTTTATTGCGTCGAGCTCTAAAGCGAGCTTTGACATCTCGCCAAAGATTGAAGTTGCGTGACGAGCCATTCGAGGAGCAAGGGGTGGGTTGCGTCGAGCCATTGCAAAACGCTATCGGTTACACACCGATACGAACGAGACGTTCAGGGCCTCGAGCCGAACCAAGTTCATTGCGCGCAATTACGGCACATGTGTAGTCACCTGCCTGGAGACTTTTCACTATCGCCGATCCTTCAATGAGCTTGGCACTGCGACCGGCACCGCCGCTAACGGGCAAACAGGCAACTCGTTCTCCGAGAATTGGAGTTGTGCTTACGGATTTGGTGGCTTTCACGATTACTCGCTGACCTGAGACTTGAGCCTTCTTGATACGTCCAGCATCGGGAACCGCGATTGGTGTTGATGTAAGTGAGTTACTTGCTGCAGACATTCCAGCTGCAGATGATCCTGTCGCAGCTATTGCGTAGGAGGTTCCATTCGCAAGGCCAATGATGTCGCATGATGCTGCACGCCCGTTGGTTGTTGCAGCAGCTGAGCACTGTTGGGTTGTGCTGCCCACAACTGTTGCAGTAAACGAGGCAAAGTTTGCATTTTCAGATTTTTTTGGAAATGTGACTCGCACCCGCTCGTTGAGGGGGGTAAGCGAGAGTTGTGGTGGCGCTGAAATACCTAAAGCGCCAGTACTCGTGAGGAAATCAGTCATCGCAGAAAGTTTCGTGTACACACCGGGATGACGGGTCGCACAGTTAAGTCCCCAACTCACTAAACCAATAAGGCGCTGAGCGTCACCGTCACCTGCAACAAGCGGACCTCCAGAGTCCCCCTTGCAACTATCGATGATTCGCCCTGTCGGTGAGACCCCGATCGCGCATAACATCACCGCAGAGTTGGCCTCCCCTGGTTGATAGGCCAAGAAGGTAATGCCATTGAGTGACGTGTTCTGACCCTGACCGCAGGCTCCCGCCGGTAAAAGAGTGAGTTCACCTACGCGGAACGCATCGGCAAAGGAATTGCCAAAGGAGTTGATCGATCCCCAACCGGCGACCGTGACCTTCGTTCCCGGTTGTTCAAGCACGGAGGCTTCCTCTGCGGCAGTTGGCTTAATCGTCGATATATCGGTGACAGGTGAAGTGAGAGTCAAAACAGCGACATCGTTATCACCGTTACTGATGTTGTAGTTCGGATGCACAGTGATGAGTGAGACCCCAACAGTGCGAATCGAAGGGTCATTGAGTGATCTTCCAAATCCCACGACAACACTCGTTGGCAAATCACGAACCCCTGATTTTTGATCAACCAGGCAATGGGCAGCCGTGACCACGGTGGTGGGTGTCGTCAGTGATCCGCCACAAAACTGGGATTGAAAGACTCCTTGAGAGGCTAGGCGTTGTGTATCAAGCAGCGCCACAAGGAAGCCGAAGGTGCCAGGGGTTGAGGGCGCTCCATTCACGACAGCCCCGGCTGGAGCGGCTATGCCAACTCCGATAGCAAGGGCGATGAAGAGGGTGAGGAACCTGCGCACCTGCCTACGGTATGTCTCCACCAAACTTGGACGTAGCAGGGTTCCCCTAGGATTCATCTGTGCCTTCAGAATCCTGGGAAAAACTTCGTCAGTTGATCATCGAACGTGCCGTGGTGCACGGCAAGGTCATCCTTTCGAGCGGCAAAGAGGCTGACTATTACGTCGACCTTCGTCGCGTCACATTAGATGGCGAGGCCGCCCCTCTCGTGGGTGCCGTGATGAATGAGCTCACCGCTGATCTCAACTACGACGCCGTGGGCGGGCTGACCCTCGGCGCGGATCCAGTTGCCACAGCGATGCTTCACGATGCAGCTCGCAACGGCAAGGTCCTTGATGCATTTGTAGTGCGCAAGGAAGGCAAGGCTCACGGCTTGCAGCGTCGCATTGAAGGCCCGGATGTTGCCGGTAGAAACGTGCTTGCAGTTGAAGACACATCGACCACTGGTGGTTCTGTGCTGACAGCAGTGGAAGCGCTCGATGAAGTTGGCGCAAAGACGATCGCAGTTGCAGTGATTGTTGACCGTGGTGCAGGTCCGAAGGTTATTGATGCAGGCTACGAATACCGCGCTGCGTATTCACTTTCAGACCTTGGTCTTGCTTAACAACAATCGTTAAGCGCGGTGTTGCCGCTTGTGACGAATAAATTCGATCACAATCGGAATCACACTGATAAGAACAATCAAGATCAACACCTTTTCGATGTTGTTTTTGATGATGTCTATGTCTCCTAGGAAGTACCCTGCGATGGTCACCAGGCCAGCCCACAACACCGCACCGATCGTGCTGTAGATGAAGTATTCACGAAAGTTCATGCGACCAATTCCCGCAACTGCGGTAATGAAGGTACGCACAATAGGGACGAAGCGAGCCAGGATGATGGCTCGTGCTCCGTATTTCTCAAAGAACGTATGTGTCTTGTCGACGTATTCCTTGCGGAAGAGTTTTGAGTCCGGTTTCTTGAAAAGCGCTGGGCCTGCCTTGTAGCCGATCCAATAACCCGTGAGGTTGCCAACGATCGCAACGATGATTAGCAAGATCACTGCAACCCAGATGTTCATGCTGATAATGCCGCTGGCAATACATAGGCCAGTGATGAAGAGAAGTGAGTCACCTGGAAGGAAGAAGCCCAGAAGAATGCCGCATTCGGCAAAAATGATCGCGAGCACTACCCAGAACGCCACATCACCAAGATTGTTGATGAGCTGTTGAGGATCCATCCAGCTTGGACCAAGGGCTTGTACGGACGCTGCGGCTGCCATCACGAGATTCACCCCTGCAGGCTATCGTCGAGTGCGTGGATCCCCATGACATCTCGGTAGGAGTTGGCCCACATCCTTTGCCGTGGCCAACGGATGATCATTTTGATTCTGCACTCCTTGAACAGGGCGATCGCCGCAATGTGGTGGATGAATTCCGCTATTGGCGCATGGATGCCATCGTTGCCGAACTTGATACGCGACGTCATGGCTTTCATGTCGCCATCGAAAACCTTGAACATGATTTCAATATCGGTTCGATCGTGCGCACGGCGAACGCATTTCTTGCTCAGGAAATCCACATCATCGGTAAGAAGCGCTGGAATCGTCGTGGAGCGATGGTGACTGATCGCTATCAACACATTCGTCACCACGAAACTCCTGAGGAATTTCATGCGTGGGCAAAGTCAAAAGGTTTACCGATTCTTGGTCTTGACAATGTAGAAGGTTCGGTACCGCTGGAAACAGCACAGCTTCCGAAAGATTGCATTCTTCTTTTTGGGCAAGAAGGGACTGGGCTTTCCGAGGGAGCACGTGAAGCGTGCGACGGACTTTTCGCCATCAGTCAATATGGATCAACGCGCTCTATCAATGTTGGAGCCGCTGCGGCTATTGCGATGCATGCTTGGATCCGTCAACATAATTGGCCACTGGCATAAATCATGTTTGCGCGACTGATACCAAGCAATTCGGTCCTTAGAATTCGTACGTATCGCCGCATATTTATCTCACGCTTTATTAGCAATCTCGGAAACGGCATCGCGCCTATTGCTTTGGCCTTTGGAGTTCTTGCAATCCCAGGAACCGATGCCACTTCGCTCAGCATTGTGTTAGCAGCGCAAGCCATTCCATTGATTTTGGTTCTACCCTTTGGTGGAGTAATCGCGGATCGTTTAGGTCGAGCAAAAGTGATTGCATTGAGTGACACCGTGCTTGGCGTAGTGGTGATGACTATTGCGGTGTTGTTTCTCACCGATAGCGCCACTGTGTTCTGGCTGGCGCTACTTGGTGCCATTGCAGGATGCCTCAATGGATTGTGGTGGCCTGCGTATGCAGGCATGGTCCCTGATGCTGTCGAAGATGAATTTCTTCAGCCAGCCAATGCATATTTGAGCATTGCCTCCAATGGCGGGCTCATTTTGGGAAGCGCACTTGGTGGCATTCTCGTTGCGCTATTCGGGCCTGGTCTAGCAATAGCGATTGATGCTTCGAGTTTCCTGATTTCTGCGTGGCTGATCTTCACGATCAGACATATTGCAAAACCACATGATTCAGGGGAATCGATGATGGGTGATCTCGCAGAAGGTTGGCGGGTGTTCGTTTCATATCGCTGGGTAGTGGTGATTGTTGCTGCGTTTTCAGTGGTGTTACTCGCTGGACGTGGTGCACTTGAAGTGCTTGGGCCGGTACTTGCTATTGATCATTACGGTGGAGCCGCCGGCTGGTCGGTGGTACTTGCCTGTGAGTCCCTTGGCCTTCTGCTTGGCGCTTTCATGGTTTCGAAACTTCAGGTGAAGCGCCCAATGGTGTTCGCCATGTCACTGACATTCGCACTCCCAGTGCTACTCGTGTTCTTGTCATTAGCTCTGCCGTTATGGCTGATCGCGCTAGCTGCATTGGCACTTGGCATCGCCTATGAATCTCTCGGCGTCTTGTGGTTCACCGCATTACAGACGCACATTCCACGTGAGTCACTTTCGCGGGTGAGTGCATATGACGCGATGGGCTCGCTCATGCTTGGGCCGCTTGGATTAGCGCTCGCTGGGCCGCTTGCTGCAGCCATCGGGTTACAAGGTGCATTCTTGATCGCGGCAGCAGTCGCGTTCTTGGCAATTGCTGCGTCACTTGCTGCCCCTTCCGTAAGAAAACTTCGCGCATAACGTATATATAGGACACGCAAGAGCCCGATCTTGAAAACGCTTACAGGGAGTGGAAGGATGTGCTCACTACTACCGATCTAGGAGTGAGTTATGCCAATCGCATCCCCAGAGGTTTATGCCCAAATGCTCGACCGAGCAAAGGCCGGCAAGTTTGCTTACCCAGCAATCAACTGCACCTCATCGCAGACCATCGTTGCTGCAATGCGCGGCTTTGCTGAAGCCGAGAGTGACGGCATCATCCAGGTTTCATGGGGTGGCGCAGAATTTGCATCGGGCCAAGGCGTCAAGGACATGGTTGCGGGCGCTGCAGCACTCGCTGAGTTCGCTCACTCAATTGCAAAGAGTTACAACGTGAACTTCGCCCTTCACACTGACCACTGCCCAATCGACAAGCTCGGCAGCTTCATGGAGCCACTCATTGCAATCTCGCAAGAGCGTGTGAACAAAGGTCTCGAGCCGTTGTTCCAGTCGCACATGTGGGATGGCTCGGCAGTGCCGCTTGCGCAGAACATGGAGATCTCGCAGCGTCTGCTTGATGCTTGCCATGCAGCAAACATCATTCTTGAAATTGAAATCGGCGTTGTCGGTGGCGAAGAAGACGGCGTAGAAGCAAGCCACGATGCAAAGCTTTTCTCAACTGAAGAAGACGGCCTTGCAACTGCAGCAGCACTGGGTCTTGGTGAGCGCGGTCGCTACATGGTTGCTGCAACCTTTGGCAACGTTCACGGTGTCTACAAGCCAGGCAACGTTGTGTTGACCCCGCACATTCTTGATGACATTCAAAAGGCTGTTGGTGCGAAGTACGGCGTCGACAAGCCATTTGATCTTGTCTTCCATGGTGGTTCAGGTTCGCTCCTGAGCGAAATTCGTGAAGCACTCGACTACGGCGTTGTCAAAATGAACATCGACACCGACACCCAGTACGCCTTCACCCGCCCAATCGCTGATCACATGTTCAAGAACTACGACGGTGTCTTGAAGATTGACGGCGAAGTTGGCAACAAGAAGCAGTACGACCCTCGCGCCTACGGCAAGTTGGCAGAAGCCAGCATGGCAGCGCGTGTAACCCAAGGTTGCGAAGATCTTCGCTCAACGGGTACTGCAATTAAGTAATAAGAAATCTTGGGAATGCCGGGTGCGATGCACCCGGCATTTTCCATTTGTGAGGGCAGTGGCACTCTAAGCAAATGGACATCGGCAAAGACCTTCTGGGCGGACCACCCCCAACCCTGCTTCCACTAGACACCGAGGTGGTTGCTGCATTTGCTGCAGGTGATACCCATGAAACCGTTGCGGCGCTATTCCCTTCCAGTTCGCTTGCTTGGGCTGCAATGAGTGATGAAGCGTGGGCGTATGGGCGAGTGATCGAGTCTTACGCATTTGCCCGAGTTGGCTATCACCGTGGTTTGGATGCCTTGCGGCGCAATGGCTGGAAGGGTCATGGCCCCGTGCCATGGAGCCACGAAGGCAACCAAGGCTTCCTGCGCTGCTTGAAGGCGCTCGGTCGCGCAGCTGCGGCGATCAATGAAACCGAAGAGTCAGTGCGCATTGAGGCGTTCTTGATTGATTGCGACCCGAGCATTCCTCGTGACTAATCAATTACCGATTGCTGTCATCGGTGCAGGCATGAGTGGCATTGCATGCGCACGAGTGCTGCATCATCACAACATTCCATTTCGCATCATTGATCGCGGACGCGTTGTTGGTGGCCGCATGGCAAGTCGTCGCATCCGTGAATCGGGAACCGCTTTTGACGGTCACATTACGGATATCGGTGCTTCGTACTTCACTGTGCAGGATCCTGATTTCGCGTCTGTCGTAAATTCATGGATTGATGCGGACATTGCACGGGAATGGACAGACACGTTCCATGTAGCAACACCAGCAGGCATCAGTGGCATTCGCACGGGGCCAATGCGTTATTCAGCAACCAACGGCCTTCGCTCGATTATTGAACATCAGGCGGAAGTCATTTCAGATGAACAGATTCAGTCATCAACGCAAGTTGCGTCTATTACTGTTGAAGGCGATCACGTTCTCGTTGATGGTGAGTCTTTCAGCGCTGTCGCAGTATGCGTGCCTGATCCGCAGGCAACTCAGTTCATCGATGCTGAACTCATTGAGACCCATGAACTTCTCAACCAAATTGAATGGGAAGCCGTCATTGCAGTGACAGCTGTTTTTGAGCAAGGAACATTGCCAAAGTTTGATGGAATTTTTGTGAATGATCATCCAGTTCTGACTTGGATCGCGAATGACGGCCATCGTCGTGGCAATCAAGATCCTGTGGTGGTTGCGCACGTTCATCCAGACCTTGCAGCGCATTACCTCACGGATCCAGCAGGAGTCATTCCTCAAGCACTGGATGCACTTTTACCGATTCTTGGATTGACTGAACATCCGCAGTGGTCATCGGCAATGCGTTGGACCTTTGCCAAGCCGACCACGGCCAGAGAGGAACTGTGTTCCTTCGATGAAGGCACCCACATTGGCTTTGCTGGAGATTCATGGGCTGGCGGGCCAAAGGTTGAAGCTGCCTGGAAGTCAGGTCACGCTCTTGGATTGGCACTCGCAACTTGGTCGAGATCCTAAATTCGTGAGGAAAAAAGCCACCGAATAGGGGAAATCTGGCTACTCGGGTACGCTCGTGCAACGTGCCTGCGATCATTTTGCTCGGCTCCCAGTGGGGAGACGAAGGTAAGGGAAAAGCAACCGATCTCCTCGGAGGTCGCGTTGATTACGTCGTCCGCTATCAAGGCGGCAATAACGCGGGTCACACCGTAGTTATTGGTGATCAGAAGTTCGCCCTCCACCTCTTACCTAGCGGCATTCTCACACCTGAGGTCATTCCGGTGATCGGCAACGGCGTCGTCATTGACCCCACTGTGTTGCTGCAGGAAATGCGCGGACTTAATGAGCGCAACGTCGACACTTCAAAGCTTTTAATCAGTGCGAACGCGCATTTAATCACTCCATATCACGTAACTCTCGACAAGGTCTCTGAGCGATTCCTCGGAAACTCAAAGATTGGTACTACCGGTCGCGGTATCGGACCAACCTATGCCGACAAAATTTCTCGCATTGGTATCCGTATCCAAGATCTGTTTGACGAGTCAATCCTTCGCCAAAAAGTTGAAGGCGCACTTCTGAGTAAGAACCAGGTGCTCGTCAAGGTCTATAACCGACGTGCGCTTGAAGTTAATGCAATTGTTGAGTCGCTTCTTGAATACGCAGAAGCGCTTGCACCTTATGTTGTTGACACTGCATTAGTGCTGAATAAAGCTCTTGATGCAAACAAGGTTGTGTTGCTCGAAGGTGGTCAAGGAACACTGCTTGACGTTGACCACGGTACTTACCCGTTTGTCACCTCAAGTAACCCAACTGCTGGCGGTGCCTGCACAGGTAGCGGCATCGGCCCAACACGCATTGACCGCACGATCGGAATTCTGAAGGCCTACACCACTCGCGTGGGATCAGGCCCGTTCCCAACTGAGCTCTTTGATGCGGATGGCGAACGCCTTCGCACTATCGGCGGTGAAGTTGGCACCACAACTGGTCGCGCGCGCCGCTGTGGCTGGTTCGATGCGCCGATTGCGAAGTTCGCAACACGTATAAACGGTTTGACGGACACTTTCTTGACCAAGCTCGATGTGCTCACTGGGTTTGATCGCATTCCTGTGTGTGTCGCCTACGACGTAGATGGCACCCGTATGGAAGAGCTACCAATGACACAGACTGGTTTCCATCATGCAAAGCCAATCTACGAAGACCTTCCAGGTTGGACTGAAGACATCTCGAATGCTCGATCGATCGAAGATCTCCCAGCGAATGCTCGCTCGTATGTGCAGTTCCTTGAAGACATTTCAGGGACTCGCATCAGTGCAATCGGCGTTGGCCAAGATCGCGATGCAACAATTTCGTTGCACGACTTGATCGCATAACCTCGCATCTGCTGCAGTTGGAAGGAGTTGAACAACTGTGAATTCGCAAGAGGGTAAGCGCGTCTACGATCTTGATCGTGCGCACGTATTTCATTCATGGAGCGCTCAGTCAACGCTCGCACCACTGACCATTGAGGGTGCGGAAGGCTGTTGGGTCTGGGATTACGACGGTAACCGCTTCTTGGATATTTCATCTCAGCTCGTCAACGTAAATATTGGCCATCAGCATCCGAAGGTTGTTCAGGCCATCGCAGATCAGGCTTCAGTTCTTTCCACCATTAGCCCGAATCACGCAAATGACAAGCGGGGCGAAGCTGCCCAGCGCATCACCTCGCTAGCACCTGCACATCTCAATAAAGTTTTCTTCACGAATGGTGGCGCGGACGCTGTCGAGAATGCGATCCGCATGGCTCGGATTCACACGGGTAAGCGCAAGGTGCTCTCGTTTTATCGTTCGTACCACGGCAACACTGGTGCAGCGATTGCCTCAACGGGTGACCCACGACGTTGGCCTAATGAGTATGCGGATGCCCACGTTCATTTCTTCGGCCCGTATCTCTACCGCTCAAGCTTTTGGGCAACTACACCTGAAGATGAATCAGAGCGCGCACTAGCTCATCTTGAGCAGGTCATTCAATTTGAAGGCCCGGGAACGATCGCTGCAATTTTGATGGAGACAGTGGTTGGCACCGCAGGGATCCTGGTTCCACCACCTGGGTATCTCGAAGGTGTGCGTGAACTCTGCAATCGCTACGGAATCGTATGGATTGCTGATGAAGTGATGTGCGGGTTTGGTCGTACAGGCAAGTGGTTCGCCTTTGATCATTTCAAAGCGCAACCAGACTTGATCACTTTCGCAAAGGGAGTGAACTCGGGATATGTGCCTGTTGGTGGTGTCGTGATCTCTGATGAGATTGCAGCAACCTTCGACAATCAAGTCTTCCCTGGTGGTCTTACCTACTCAGGGCATCCGCTTGCTGCAGCATCGATCGTCGCGACGCTTGACGCAATGCGCGAAGAAGGCATTGTGGAAAACGCAGCGATGATTGGCGAAACAGTTCTTGGCCCGGGTCTGCGCGAGTTGCAGGAAAAGCATCCTGTTATTGGCGAAGTGCGTGGCCTTGGCGTGTTCTGGGCTGTTGAACTCGTCACTGATCGTGCAACCAAGGATCCACTGGCTCCTTACGGCGGCTCGTCTCCTGCAATGAACGAGTTTGTAAGTGAATGCAAGAAGAACGGTTTATTACCATTCACTAATTACAACCGCATCCATGTGGTGCCACCGTGCACGATTACAGTTGATGAAATGAACGAGGCACTGGTTCGCCTTGATTCCGCACTTTCTGCAATCGATAAGCATTACGTCGGCGCGTAGGCGTCAGAGAAGGATCCTTGGGTTATGCGCGTTTTAGTTATTGGTTCCGGTGCACGTGAGCATGCGCTTGTCACCGCTCTACGAGCCGATGAGGCAGTTACTTCGATAATTTGTGCGCCAGGCAATGCTGGTATCGCTGCTGATGTTGAAGTGCTTCCTGTTGATGCATCGAATCCTGATGCTGTCGCTCAACTGGCTGTCGATACTAAAGCCGATCTCGTAGTTGTCGGCCCTGAAGTTCCATTGGTGGCAGGGGCAGCGGATGCAATTCGCGAGCGTGGAATCGCTTGCTTTGGTCCGTCAAAGGAAGCTGCGCAGCTTGAAGGAAGTAAGGCCTTTGCTAAGCAGGTCATGAGTGAAGCCAACGTCGCTACGGCGCAGGCGCATTCGTGCACCACTCTTGATGAAGTTGCGAAAGCGCTCGATGAATTCGGCGAGCCATATGTTGTGAAGGACGATGGTCTTGCCGCAGGCAAGGGCGTGATCGTGACTTCAGATCGTCATCAAGCGCTTGAACACGCAGACAATTGTTTTGCGCAAGGCGCATCAAGTGTGTTGGTCGAGGAATACCTCGATGGTCCTGAAGTTTCGCTCTTCGGTATTACCGATGGTGTCGACATCATCGCGTTGCAGCCAGCGCAAGATTTCAAGCGCGCGCATGATGATGATGAAGGCCCAAACACCGGCGGAATGGGTGCGTATTCACCGCTTCCTTGGGCGCCTGCTGGTTTAGTTGAAGAAGTTACAGCTTCTGTGCTGCAACCGATGGTTGATGCAATGCGTCGTCGTGGCACACCGTTCGTCGGTTTGTTGTACGCGGGCCTAGCGCTAACCAAGCGCGGTGTTCGCATTGTTGAATTCAATGCGCGCTTCGGTGATCCAGAAACACAAGTGGTGCTCGCACGATTGAAGTCACCGCTTGGTCAAGTACTGCTTGCTGCGGCAACTGGCAAGGTTGCTGAACTGCCCCCACTTGAATGGCGCGAAGGTGCAGCGGTGACTGTGGTCGTCGCATCCAAGAATTACCCAGACTCCCCGGTCACTGGTGATGTCATCTCTGGTCTCGAAGAAGCCAATGCACTTCTTGATGTGGATGTGCTTCATGCAGGTACGCGCATCACTGATGAAGGCGATGTAGTTTCTGCAGGAGGTCGCGTGCTGTCAGTCACTGCCGTCGGTGATTCGTTGGCGCAAGCACGTGAGCGCGCATATGCCGGTGTTGATCTGATTTCGCTGGCTGGGTCACATCATCGCCGTGACATCGCCAAGCGCGCTTCGGAGTAATCCACAGCCGTTGACTGGCTCGTTAGCCTCGTCGTAGGCTTTGGGTAGTGAGAGGTCAGCGACTTTGGGAAACCAAGTAGCCGAACAACATTTGTAGGACCCCCGTCTTTGCCGACGGGGGTCCTACGTTTTGTGCCCCTGACTGGATTCGAACCAGCAACCGAACCTGAGTGAGAGGTCAGCTCTATCCCTTGAGCTACAGGGGCACCCTTTGACCATATGCACCCATATCCGTGAGGAAAAGGCTCGATGAGTGACCTGTGGAGAACCCGGGTCGCGGTGTGGCCTGTGGACAACTTGCGGCGTGGAAGAATGGACCAGTGACGGCCTCAATTCCCAATGTCCTTGCTGGTAGGTACGCCTCAGCAGCCATGAACCAGATCTGGTCCCCAGAGGCCAAGATCGTCATGGAACGTCAGCTCTGGATTGCCGTGATGAAGGCGCAGGCCGAACTCGGTTTGAATGTTTCAGCCGATGCGATTGCCTCGTATGAAGCCATCATCGATTCAGTCGATCTTGATTCGATTTCCGCACGCGAGCGCGTGACCAAGCACGATGTGAAGGCCCGTATCGAAGAGTTCAATGATCTTGCAGGTCACGAACTCATTCACCTAGGCATGACCTCTCGCGACCTCACCGAAAACGTTGAGCAGTTGCAAGTGATGAGTTCAATGCTGCTTGTTCGAGATAAGACCGTTGCAGCATTGCAGCGCCTTTCATCGTTGGCTATGCAGTACTCGGAAACAGCACTTACTGGTCGCTCGCATAACGTTCCGGCGCAGACCACGACGCTTGGTAAGCGGTTCGCATCGGCAGCAGATGAAATGTTGATTGCGTACGAACGCATCGAAGATTTGATCAGCCGTTACCCACTGCGTGGCATTAAGGGCCCAGTGGGCACGGCTCAAGACATGCTCGACTTACTTGACGGTGATTCGGCGAAGTTAGAACAACTTGAATCACGCGTTGCCTCGCACCTTGGATTCCAACGGGTACTCAGCAGTGTTGGTCAGGTGTATCCACGCACTCTCGACTTCGATGTGCTTTCTGCATTTGTTGAAGTTGCTGCTGGTCCATCAAGCCTTGCAACAACTATTCGTTTGATGGCCGGCCTTGATTTGGTGACTGAAGGTTTCCGACCAGGCCAGGTTGGTTCGTCTGCTATGCCGCACAAGATGAATTCACGCTCATGTGAACGAGTCAATGGCTTTACCGTGTTACTGCGCGGGTACATGACGATGGCTTCAGAGCTCGCAGGTAATCAATGGAATGAAGGTGACGTTGCGTGTTCTGTCGTGCGCCGCGTCGCATTGCCTGACGCGAGCTTTGCTCTCGACGGCTTGTTTGAGACCTTCTTGACCGTGCTGGATGACTTCGGTGCGTTCCCTGCTGTCATTGATCGAGAACTTGATCGCTATCTTCCATTCCTTTCCACCACAAAGGTGTTGATGGCTGCTGTGCGTAAGGGCGTTGGCCGCGAGATTGCTCACGAAGCCATTAAGGAGCATGCGGTATCTGTTGCACTTTCCATGCGCGAACAGGTTGCTGGCGAGAACGACCTACTTGAGCGGCTGGCAGCTGACTCACGTTTGGAACTTTCCATCGATGAACTTCGCGCATTGATCGCTGAACCACTTGCATTCACCGGCGCTGCCGGCGCTCAGGTTCAAGCAATTGCTAACCGAGTTTCCGTTATTGCTGCAGCGCATCCAGCTGCTGCCGCTTACTCACCTGGAGACATTCTGTGACCACGATTGAAGCAACCGACTATGGCTTGCCTCCAGAGTATGAGCACGTGTATTCGGGCAAAGTGCGCGATCTTTACCGCACCCCTGAAGGTCGTTTGCTCTTCGTGGCAAGCGATCGCATCTCTGCGTACGACTACGTACTCCCGTCATTGATTCCTGACAAAGGCCGCATTCTTACTGCGCTTTCGCTGTGGTGGTTTCGTCAGCTAGAAGACATCGTTCCCAACCACATCACTCCGGGAAAGGTGCCAGATCAGGTTGCTGGACGCGCAATGGTGTGTGCAGATCTCGACATGCTTCCGGTGGAGTGTGTAGTTCGCGGCTACATCACCGGCTCAGGGCTGATCGAATATCAAGAGAAGCGTTCAATCAGTGGTGTGAATCTGCCCCCAGGTTTAAAAGACGGCTCACTTCTTCCAAAGGTGATCTTCACACCGGCCACCAAAGCCGCGGTTGGCGATCATGATGAAAACATCAACTTCGATCAGGTCATCACCATGATTGGTCAGGAAGAAGCGCAAGAGCTCAAGCGTCTTTCGCTGCTGGTGTATGAACGTGCATCGGAAATTTCTGCTGACTGCGGCTTGATTCTTGCTGACACGAAGTTTGAATTTGGTATTGCTAAGCAAGGTCGATTTGCTGGGAAAATTATGTTGGCCGATGAAGTGCTGACCCCAGATTCATCTCGCTACTGGGATGCAGAGAAATGGGCGCCAGGTGGCCCGCAGCCTTCATATGACAAGCAGTTTGTCCGCGACTGGCTTACTTCTCCTGCATCAGGCTGGGATAAGAACAGCGGAGAAGCACCTCCAGCATTGCCTGAAGAGATCATCGAAAAGACGCGCGCGAAGTATGTTGAAGCGTATGAAGTGCTGACAGGAAAGACTTTTAAATGACCACATGGCTAGTGACAGGTGGTGCCGGCTATATCGGCAACCATGTCACTCGCGCATTGCTTGCTAGTGGTCGCAAGGTTGTCGTGCTCGATGATCTGTCTTCGGGTCATGCTGATCGCATTCCTGCCGGTGTTGCATTTGTCGAAGCCAATGTCACGGATCGTCAGAGAGTTGTCGCTGCTCTCAAAGAACATCAGGTTGATGGAGTTATCCATCTTGCTGCGAAAAAAGCCGCTGGTGAATCTGTGGATATTCCGTTGTATTACTACCGTGAAAATGTTGCCGGCATGCTGTCACTGATGGAAGCAATGCAAGAAGCAGGCGTAAAGCGGCTTGTGTACTCGTCATCTGCTGCTGTGTATGGAACACCGAAAGTTAATCCGGTAACCGAAGATGCAGAACTTGCCGCCGAATCTCCATATGGCGAAACCAAAGTGGTGGGCGAGTGGATGGCGAAGGCCGAAGGCGTCGCCAACGGTCTGTCTTGGGTTGCCTTGCGTTACTTCAATGTTGCAGGTGCAGGCAGCGACAAGCTTGGCGACAGCAGTGTGAATAATCTGATCCCGATGGTGTTCCGCGCCTTGGAAGAAGGCAAGCGCCCGCAGATCTTCGGTGATGACTACCCAACCCCGGATGGCACATGTATTCGCGACTACATCCATGTCGCTGACCTTGCCGATGCTCACGTTGTTGCAGCGGCCTATAGCGAAGGCAAGCAAGCAGCTGACGCCTTCAACGTTGGGCGCGGTGTGGGCTCGTCCGTCCATGAAGTGATGTCGATGGTCTCTGAAGTGATCGGCAACGATGTGAATGCGGAAATCGTGGGCCGGCGAGCCGGAGATCCACCTGCATCAACTGCGGCCACCGAGAAAATCGCTGAAGTGCTGGGCTGGCAGTCCAAGCGCGATCTGCGAGACATGGTGTCTTCTGCTTGGTCGGCTTGGCAGGCACTTCACTAATTCTTGAACGTATGTCACTATGTATGGCATGAAGCGCACCACGGTCTATTTCCCCGAAGAAATGAAGGCTCGCCTAGAGGCCGAAGCTGCCAAGCGCGGGGTGAGCGAAGCCGAGCTGATCCGCGAGGCTGTGGATAAAGAGATGCGCCGCAGTCGATCCTTTGCTGGAATCGTCACTGGAGATACCGGTGGGGTGACGTCAGAAAACCTCCACGAACATATGGAGGGTTTCGGTGAGATGTGATCATTCTGGACACAAGTGTTCTGTACGCGTATGCGGTCAGAACCGATCCAAGGAATACCGTTGCAGCGGCCTTTGTCGATCAAAACGAGGGGGCATTCATCATTAGTCCCTATGTAGTGGCAGAAATTGACTATCTCATCGCCACTCGATTCGGGGTCAGAGATGAACTTGCAGTTCTCCAGGGGATCGCTTCAGGGAATTTTCAACTCCCAGTACTTGCTGCGCCTGACTTAATCGACTGTGCCGGTCTAATCGAACGATATTCAGACCACGAAATCAGCGTTGCAGATGCCTCGTTGGTGGTCCTGGCACATCGATACCAAACCCGAAAGATAGCCACCTTTGATCGCAGGCATTTCTCAATTTTGAAGACCTTTGAGGGTGAATCATTTGAGCTTTTGCCTTGAAAGAGGCAGATATTTCGCGTTCTTTTCAGCCGGTAGACTTGACCTCTCAAGTTCGATTTGCGACTAGCAACTGGAGTGCCCGTGGCCCGCGTCGTCGTTGACGTCATGCTCAAGCCGGAAATTCTCGACCCACAAGGTCGTGCAGTTCAAGGGGCCCTTGGCCGCCTTGGCTTCACGGGCGTCACTGACGTGCGCCAGGGAAAGCAATTTGTGATCGAGGTCGAAGGTGAGATCACCGACGAGCGTCGTGAGCAGTTGCACACCATTGCTGGAGAGTTGCTCTGCAACCCAGTAATCGAAGATTTCATCCTCATCGTCGAAGAGGATCAGTAGCCCATGCGAATTGGCGTTGTGACCTTCCCAGGTTCACTCGATGATCGTGATGCCGCTCGCGCAGTTCGCCTTGCTGGTGGCGAGGCTGTTGCACTGTGGCACGGCGACGCAGATCTCAAGAAGGTTGACGCAGTCATTCTTCCTGGTGGTTTTTCCTACGGGGATTACTTGCGGTGCGGAGCGATTTCACGCTTCGCACCCGTGATGACTGAAGTGGCAGCCGCAGCAAATGGTGGATTACCAGTGCTTGGTATTTGCAACGGTTTCCAGATTCTTTGCGAATCACATCTGCTTCCGGGTGCGCTTACTCGCAATGAGCATATGCACTTCATTTGCCGCGATCAGAAGTTGCGCATTGAAGATAACACTTCGGCGTGGACAAACAGTTACGACGCCGGCCAAGAAATCGTGGTGCCATTGAAGAATGGCGAAGGTTGCTTTGTTGCTGACACCGCTGTTCTTGATGAACTCGAAGGTGAAGGTCGAGTTATTGCTCGCTACCTTGATGTCAACCCAAATGGCAGCTTGCGTGACATCGCAGGCATTCGTAATAAGCGTGGCAATGTTGTTGGTTTGATGCCACACCCTGAACATGCTGTTGAAGAACTCACTGGTCCAACAACTGACGGACTTGGATTCTTCACCAGCATCCTCACATCGATGGTGAACGCATGAGCATTGACACTGTTTCGAAAGCTAAAGAAACCCCAGATCAAGGACAGCCTTTTGCTGAACTTGGTTTGAAGCCAGACGAATACGAACGCATTCGCGAGATTCTTGGGCGTCGCCCAACGAGCAGTGAGCTAGCCATGTATTCAGTGATGTGGTCTGAGCACTGCTCATACAAGTCGAGCAAGGTGCACCTCAAGCAGTTCGGCGACAAGAAGCCAGAAACTGACAAGCTCCTAGTTGGTATCGGCGAAAACGCTGGTGTGGTTGACATTGGCGAAGGCTGGGCCGTCACCTTCAAGGTGGAAAGCCACAACCACCCTTCATATGTTGAGCCGTATCAAGGCGCAGCAACAGGTGTGGGTGGCATTGTCCGCGACATTATTTCTATGGGTGCACGCCCGCTCGCTGTGATGGACCCATTGCGCTTTGGACCAGCTGATGCCGCAGACACTCGTCGCGTGCTCCCAGGTGTGGTTTCTGGCATCGGTGGTTACGGCAACTGCCTTGGTCTGCCAAACATCGGTGGCGAAATCGTTTTCGACGATACCTACCTCGGCAATCCGTTGGTCAACGCACTCTGCATCGGCGCGATGCGCCACGATGAAATCCACCTTGCAAGCGCAAAGGGAGTCGGCAACCTTGTCGTGCTCTACGGCGCTCGCACCGGTGGCGATGGCATTGGAGGCGTTTCTGTTCTTGCATCAGAAACCTTTGATGCTGACGGTCCCGCTAAACGCCCAAGCGTTCAGGTTGGCGACCCCTTCATGGAGAAACTACTGATCGAAGCAACTCTTGAAGTTCTTCACGCAGGGCTTGTTGAAGGAATTCAAGACCTTGGTGGCGCAGGTATTTCATGTGCAACCAGCGAGCTCGCATCCAATGGCGATGGCGGCATGCACGTGTGGCTTGATCGCGTGTTGTTGCGCGATGCAACGCTGAGCCCAGAAGAAATCTTGATGAGCGAATCCCAAGAGCGCATGTGCGCAGTGGTTGCTCCAGAAAACGTAGATGCGTTTATGGCAATCATTAACAAGTGGGATGTTGAAGCAGTTGTGATTGGTGAAGTGACTGATTCAGGTCACCTCACTGTTGACTGGCATGGCGAGCGCATCGTTGATGTGCCACCTCGCACAGTTGCGCATGAAGGGCCAATCTACGAGCGCCCATATGCACGACCATCTTGGCAAGATGCATTGCAAGCCGATGCACCAACGGCAGAGCGCCTTGCACGCCCAACAACTGCTGAAGATATTCGTGCAACAGTGTTGAACATGGTGGGTGCACCAAACCTCGCGTCAAAGGCGTGGATCACCGATCAGTACGACCGTTACGTGCTTGGTAACACAGTGCTTTCCCAGCCAGAAGATGTTGGCATGGTTCGCATTGATGAAGAATCTGGTTTGGGCGTTGCAATCTCCACTGACTGCAATGGCCGTTTCACCAAGCTTGATCCGTACACCGGAACGCAGCTTGCTCTTGCAGAGTCTTACCGCAATGTGTGCGCTTCAGGCGCGATTCCACTTGCTGTCACCAACTGCTTGAACTTTGGTTCGCCTGAAGATCCCGATGTGATGTGGCAGTTTGCTGAAGCAACTCGGGGCCTGGCTGATGGCTGTTTGCAACTTGGCATCCCAGTTACCGGTGGCAACGTCTCGTTCTACAACCAAACAGGTGACACTGCAATTCTTCCAACACCTGTAGTTGGTGTGCTTGGTGTAATCGACGATGTTGATCGTCGTACTCCAATTGCTTGGGATCTTGATGGCGAATTGATTTACATTCTTGGTGATACCAATGATGAATTCGCTGGTGGCGAATGGGCCAACCACGTACACAAGCATCTCGGTGGTATGCCACCAAAGGTTGATCTTGAGCGCGAACGTTTACTCGGTGAAGTCCTTGTAGCCGGTTCACGCGATGGCATGTTGAGCGCTGCCCATGACGTATCTGATGGTGGCATTGCTCAGGTGCTCGTTGAAATGGCATTGCATGCAGGCAGCGGTGCTCGTTGTTGGATTCCTGACAACATCGATCCGTTCACTTTCTTGTTTAGCGAATCTGCTGGTCGTGCTGTTGTTGTGGTTGCTCGCACAGAAGAACTGCGCTTCACCGAAATGTGTGCAGCTCGTCAGTTGCCAGCCCAACGTGTTGGTGTTGTGGATTCAGGTCTTGGGCCAGATGCTGGCTATCCAGTTGGAACCCAAGTGCTTCAGTTCAACGACTGGTTCACCTTGACCTTGGATGAGTTGCGTGATGCTCACACCAAGACCCTCCCAGCCCTGTTTGCGTAATGGCCTCGGCACTTGAACAGGTGCTTGCTGCACTTGATGCGCAGCAGGTCCCTGATCGGGCAATCCTGAAAACAGCCGTGAAGGAGTCGCTGGCAGCTTTGGTTGAGATTGCTCCGGGACGTAGTGTTGAGGTACGTATTCCTCCCTTTGCAGCAGTGCAGGCCATTCCAGGGGCAACCCACCGTCGTGGTACTCCTCCAGCAGTGGTGGAGACCGATCCCATTACCTGGTTGCTCCTGTGTTCGGGCAAATTGACGTGGTCTGAGTCACGTACAAGCGGCAAGGTTCACGCCAGTGGCGAACGCTCTGACCTGTCGCAATGGCTACCCCTAAAAGTCGCGTAGGCTAAGCACCGTGCGAGGCGACGGGCTTTTATCCCACGATCTACTCCCGGGCGAAAAAGGCCCACAAGATGCATGCGGCGTCTTTGGTGTTTGGGCACCCGGTGACGAAGTAGCAAAGCTCACGTACTTCGGTTTATATGCACTTCAGCATCGCGGTCAGGAATCTGCTGGCATTGCAGTCAGCGATGGTGGCAACATCGTTGTGTACAAAGACATGGGCTTGGTCTCACAGGTATTCACCGAAGCAAGTCTTGAATCACTCCATGGTCACGTCGCAATCGGCCACACGCGTTACTCGACCACTGGTGCAAGTGTTTGGGAAAATGCTCAGCCAACATTTCGTTCGACCGCCACAGGCCACATTGCATTAGGTCATAACGGCAACATCACGAACACACCTGAATTACGCGCTCGACTGCGCGAACTTTCAGAGCAGTCAGGTGAACTCGCACTTGGCGATCGAATGAACATGACAAGTGACACTGATGTGCTCACAAGCTTGATTGCGGCCCACCCTGACTTGAGTATCGAAGCTGCAGCAAAACTTGAACTACCAAATGTTCGAGGCGCGTTCTCTCTCGTATTCATGGACGATGATGCGTTGTACGGCGCTCGTGATCCACAGGGCATCCGCCCACTTGTGCTTGGTCGCTTGGAAGCCGGTTGGGTGCTCGCCAGTGAAACTGCAGCCCTCGACATTGTTGGCGCCTCATTTGTGCGCGAGGTTGAGCCAGGTGAACTCATCACAATCGATGAACAAGGTTTGCGTTCGCAGCGCTTTGCTGAAGCTGATCCAAAGGGGTGCTTGTTCGAGTACGTCTACCTCGCACGCCCGGACACCACTATTGCTGGTCGTGGCGTTCAAGCATCACGTGTTGAAATTGGACGCCGTTTAGCCATTGAGCATCCAGTTGAAGCAGATCTAGTGATTCCGGTTCCTGAATCTGGTCGTTACGGAGCCATTGGTTATGCCCAAGAGTCTGGCATCCCATTTGCTGAAGGCTTGGTAAAGAACGCCTACGTTGGCCGCACCTTCATTCAGCCTTCACAAACTATTCGTCAACTTGGTATTCGTTTGAAGTTGAATCCATTGCGCGATGTGATCGCAGGCAAGAAGCTTGTTGTGGTTGACGACTCAATCGTGCGCGGCAACACCCAACGTGCGCTCGTTCGCATGCTTCGAGAAGCTGGAGCACTTGAAGTACATGTGCGTATTTCCAGCCCACCAGTGAAATGGCCATGTTTTTATGGCATTGACTTCGCAACACGTGCTGAGCTCATCGCTAACGGGCTAACGATCGACGAAATCCGCACATCGATTGGAGCGGATTCACTTGGCTATGTCTCGCTAGACGAACTCATCGAAGCAACAACGATTCCAGCAGAAAAGCTTTGCCGTGCTTGCTTCGATGGCGTCTACCCAGTAACTATTCCCGACCCTCAGGTCGTGAGCACTCAGGTTATGGAAGGCATCGAGCGTCGTGTTGCAGCATCAAGCGACGCAGATGGTAATTCGCTTGTGACGAATGAGGATGGACGTTCATGACCGGTGCGTCATATGCAGCTGCTGGTGTAGATGTTGAAGCAGGTGAACGAGCAGTTGAACTGATGCGCTCATCGGTGAAGGCTGCACAGCGCAAAGAAACTGTTGGTGACTTCGGTGGCTTCGCTGGCCTCTTTGACGCCAGTGCATTAATCAAGTACCGAAAGCCACTGCTTGCAACTTCAACCGATGGCGTCGGAACCAAGATCGCTGTTGCGCGGGCAATGGACGTGCACGACACGATCGGCATTGATCTTGTGGCTATGGTCGTGGACGATCTCGTGGTCTGCGGCGCAGAGCCATTGTTCATGACTGACTACATCGCTACTGGATCAGTTGATCCAGAACGCATTGCTGCGGTGGTTTCAGGTATCGCAAAGGGATGCATACTCGCAGGCTGCGCCCTTCTTGGCGGAGAAACAGCAGAGCACCCTGGCTTGATGGCCCCTGATGAGTACGACGTTGCTGGTGCTGGCACTGGTGTTGTTGAGGCCGATGAGCTCCTTGGCCCGGATCGTGTGCAGGTTGGCGACGTTGTAATCGCCATGGGTGCATCGGGTTTGCATTCAAATGGTTACTCACTTGCGCGTTATGTATTGCTCGGTGATTCTGGTCCAGGCCTCAACGCCCACATTGCGGAACTTGGTCGCACTGTTGGTGAAGAAATGCTGGAGCCAACGCGTGTGTACTCACTCGATTGCCTTGCACTCGCAAAGGCCGTTCCGGTCCATGCCTATAGTCATGTCACCGGCGGAGGGCTTGCGGCAAATATTGCACGCGTACTTCCTGACACCATGGCTGCGGATATTAATCGCAGTAGTTGGCAGCCACTCCCGATCTTTGATTTGATCACGCGCACGGGCAATGTTGCTCAGTTGGAAAGTGAGCGCACCTTCAACATGGGTGTTGGCATGGTCGCCTTGGTGAGTGCCTCGGACGCGGATGCCGCAATTGCATTCTTAGAAAATCGGGGAATTCCCGCTTGGATCTGCGGTGAGGTCCGAGCGCGTGAACTTGGCGAGCATGGCGATGCTGAAGCTAAGGGCGGTAAGGGTGGTGCGGTGACTCTGCGAGGCGAGTATCAGCGCTAGTTAGCGCTTGTCGTCCTCGTCGTCTTCATCATCCTCGTAGTACTTCGCGTAGGGATCTTCTTCGAGATCTTCCTCAACGTCATCTTCCACAGCAAATGTGCGCACAGGAACTTCACTGTTCGCTAACTCAGCTTGCAGACGGCTCAGATCAGTCTGTGGCCCGCCGTATTTCAACTCGCGAGCAACCTTGGTCTGCTTTGCCTTCGCTCGGCCGCGCCCCATGGCTCGACCCCCTCATCCGGGATTCGCCCCGGCTCGTTTGGACGGAAAAATTCTTCGCGCGGGCTGGCCCTGCGCAGGTCAGTAGCGTACCTGTTCCAAGGAGGAGTGGTGATCAACGGGTTGGGTTTCTTGGCGGTCTCCTCATAGATGACCCAGAAAAGGCCTATTCGTGAACATTTCTCCCAATTAATTAGGACAAACCCCTTGCTCTATTGGGTGGCCAATGTCATAGTACGTCCCACGCACGGCAAATTGCCGAGCCGACAGGAGGATCTCGTGACAGGTCGCGGGGCAGACATCGAGCAATTGCTCACTCCATCAGAGGTAGCCGCCCTCTTCCGGGTTGATCCAAAGACCGTCACACGTTGGGCAAAGGCTGGCAAATTGACCAGCATCCGCACCCTCGGTGGGCATCGTCGTTATCGCGCGACAGAGGTCCAGGCCCTTCTTGAATCCCAGGGGCTACTCGCAGCACACACTGCCTAGGCCATACCCATCTCTGCCCGATAAGCCGCAACGGCGGTTGGCAGGGTTGGGTACATCCGGTTCGATCCAATTCGTTGCCCCACACCGTGGCGATCAAGATCCTGGACCACATCGAGTTTAACTCTGACCAACGCCAACGTCACCCCTGCACGCGCACAGTGACTGCGAAGGCGTTCCAGTGCATCCAGGCCAGTGATGTCCACCTCGGTATTGGCCTCCATATTCAGTAATAACCATTGAGGCGTGGGATCAGATTGATCGACTGCGGCTTCACATTTTGAAACAAAGTCCATTGCGTTTGCGAAGAACAATGGTGAGTCATAACGAAAGACAAGCAAACCGGGGATCTGTTCTGAGTGTTCGTAATCAGTAATGTCATGCCAACCCGGAACACCTGGGACTTCACCGAGAATCGCTGAGTGTGGTCGAGCGACTCGGGTGAGCAGTTCAAACACCGATAGGGCCACGGCAAACAGGATCCCCCAGAGAATGTCAAAGAGTAAGACGGCAGCTGCGGCAGAGATAGCTAGGAAAAACTCACGGCTACGAAATTTCAAAAGGCGGCGAAATTCCGAGATGTCAATGAGCTTTATTGCTGCGTAAGCAACCACACCACCAAGAGCGGCAAGTGGGAAGCTCGCAAGTAATCCACCAAAACCAAACAGCACGACGAGTGCACCTGCGGCAGCAATCAATGAATACAACTGTGTGCGTGCACCGGCGGCCTCGCCAAGACTTGCACGACTGGCACTGGAACTGACTGGGAAACCTTGCGCAATGCCGGCGACAACATTTGTTGCACCTAACGCGAGCAACTCTCGGTTTGGATTGATGTCGTGATGATGACGATCGCCGAACATGCGGCCAGTAAGTAAGTTATCTGTGTACCCCACGATAAATACCCCGAAAGCGGGGAGCAGCATCATGGAAACGTCACTTCCGGAAATTCCAGCAAAACTTGGAGTGGGAATTCCAGTTGAGATTGTTCCAACTGTGGCAACTCCATGATGTCCAAGATCAAAAACAGCCGTGACGAGCGCTGCCGCTGCAATAACAATGAGCGGGATTGGAGCTGCGGGAAATCGTTTACCTAAAGCTAAGAGTAAAACAGTGACGCTGACACCCATTGCCAAGCTTGCCCACGAAAGCGAATCCCACGAAACGTTTTGAACGAATGACTGGATAGAGCCGATAAATGAATCACCTGAAATTTGAATTCCCGTAATTTTTCCCAACTGACTCACGATCATGATTACCGCGATTCCAGCCATGTACCCAACGAGAACTGGTTTAGATAACGCATCACCTATAAAGCCAAGCCGTAAAGCCCACGCAAGCAACGCAAAAATCCCGCACAAGAGTGCCAAGAGGGCAGCCAATGTTGCGTAGCGGCCTGAGTCGCCCACAGCTAAAGGCGCAAGCGTCGCGGCTGTGAGCAATGCCGTTGTTGATTCAGGTCCGCTGCTGAGGAGTCGCGAGGTGCCAAGCAGGAAATACACAAAGAGCGTGAGAGCAATGATCCAAAGACCAATCTGTGCGGGCAGGCCTGCCAGCGTTGAGTAAGCCATTACTTGCGGCACAAGATATGCAGTGACTGTGAGGCCACCAAGGAGATCGCCGCGCAAATGGCGGCGTTCATAGTGACGCAGCGTTTGCAAGCCCGTCTGAACGGGAAATGCTGAACGACTACGGCGGAGTTTCACAAGGACACGCTAGTTGCCTACGGCGCTAGATGGCGCGCTGGCGTTTGCTCGCGAACCGGTCAATGGCGACAAAAACCAAACCGAAAAGTAAACCGATGATCACAATCACGACAAGGTTGACAAAGACAGTTCCGTATCCCCACTTTGCGACGTTAATGAACCCATATGGATATGCGTGAACGATTGCACCTCTAAGCAACGTAAGGGCCAGCCAAATCATTGGCAAGAGCAATGCTGGAAGTACTTGGTCGTAGCTCAGTTGCTTGCGCGGTCCGAACACAATGAACACCACGATGGTCAGCACAGGTGTGATGTAGTGGAGAAGTGAGTTTGAAAGCAATTGCCAACCTTGCAAAGAATCTACCGGTGCAAGCACGAGAGCGTAGACAAGTCCGGTAACCGTAATCATGATGAGTGCGTCGATACGCAAAACAGCGAACAGTCGAGTGCTCACACGTGAACTATTTCGCCAGAGCAACGTCATCACGATTGCGACAACGAGGTTGCTCCAAATTGTGAAGTAACTCAGGAAGTCACTGAGTCGTCCAATTGCGCCGTCAGATCCAGTTTCATTGAAACCGAAAAGTGTCGGATCCTCATTCGTATTTGGGTACGTTCCTAAGAGGTTCAATACAAATGACACAGCTAGACCAAGCCAAGCTGCGATAGCTGTCACAGCAAAAAACTTGCGAGCAGTTGGTGTCCCCGAGGGGGACGTGTATGCCGACATGGACGTGAGCCTAGGCATTGATGCGGGCACTTCTCTGATCTAACCCAAACATTTGGGGCATGTATTTCAAACATAACCCGGGCATTCTTGAATCAGTGACTCGCGCAGTGCGGGCCAAATCAAGGAGAAGCAATGTCTGATCAGCCTGAGAACACTGAAGCCGAAACTACGGAATTTGCTCCAGTAGAACCAGCTCCACTTGCCGCCCCGGTTGAAGCCAAGGTAACCCCACAGGATTCGAAGAAGCGAACCATCTGGGCAGCAGCAGCTGGTGCTGGTGCTGTTCTCCTTCTTGTCTTGGCGGGCCTTGTCGGTTATGTCGTGGGTTCCCATGATGATGACCACGGGAGAGGTGATTTCGGCCCAGGTCAGATTGGTCAAATGATGCAGGATTTTGATCGAGGTCATGGCCAAATGGGTCAAGGTTTGAGTGGTCCAATGATGGGAGACCACGAAGATGGACCGCAGGGCTATGGCCCAGGGCAGATGAATCAAGAGATGCCTCACATGCCTTCGACTCAGCAGTAATTTAGGTTCCTACCCTGTATAGGAAGGGCAGTCCCACTGAACTGAACCCCGAAAGTTGGAGTTCATTGCGGGAGTGGGCTCAGGCTACTTGAAGGGATTGGGTCCGGTATTCGACCGGGCTCAATCCCTTCAGTCGTTCCTGGATGCGGTCGTGGTTCCACCA